>CAZBFZ010000010.1:12557-13889 GCA_964491245.1 uncultured Methanosarcinales archaeon | reverse complement strand
CAGGGCCGTTCAGCGAGGATGACGGAACACTGGCAACTTTGCACGACCTTGCTGACGCTTTCCACTACTACAAAAAGGAAGGGAATGAAAAATATATCCGCAGGATAATACGGCCTGTTGAAAGGGCTGTTGCCCACATACCAAAAATCTGGATAAGCGATGGAGCGGTGGAAAGCCTCTGCCACGGAGCTCCCCTTCACATGCCAGGGGTTGCGAAGCTTGAAAGCGGCATAAGCAAAGGCGACACGGTTGCAATAATGACCCTGAAAGATGAGCTTGTTGCCTACGGAAAAGCATCTGACAGCTCAGAAAAAATCCTGAAGGATGAGAAAGGGCTCGCTGCCAAGGCAGAAGCGGTGTTCATGAAGGAAGGCATGTATCCGCGCCCTAATCCACAGTAAACAAACCGCTGCTGCCGTCAACCTTGAACAAGCCCAACCTGGCACCGGCGTCGAGCCACGCATGGGCATAGCTGGCTGCGGCAAGGGCCGTGAGGATGTCCCCTTTCTTTGCGAAGTGCCTTGAGTCGCTCAGGTAGTTTTTTGCCATCTGGAGAAAGTCAGCAGCTGACTTGTATTCTTTTGAGTTTTTATCTGTGGCTGCTATTTTGACAAGCGAGAGCGCTTTTTCCGTCATTGACCAGTATTTGTGAAGCTTTTGCTCCGCTGTTGCTGTTACCATAAGCTACAGCTAATAAGATACTGCTTTAAAATCTTGTGATGAATTCACACAAACTCAGGCGGCAGCTTCTTCCTTATCACAATGACGACTTCCATGTCAAGCTGCCTGTTGTAGAAGACTGTCCTCTTCTTCAGCTCAGAATACCTGCTTACCTTGGCAACCTTGAAATCGTGGCGGCTGGCAACCTCATAAACTTCGGATTTCAGGCACGAGGCAACCTCGTGAAAGTATTGCACATACTCCCCGAAGTCAAGGATGCTGTGGTTGACCAGGACAAATTTGGGTTTCATTTTTGTTTTTGATTGCAAAAGATTATATACCAGTTGACGCTTATTATCTAACAGGTGACAACCTGAACTTAGCTACGGCGGAATTGTGAGCTGCCGGCGGGACTCGAACCCGCATCTCTAAGGTGACAACCCATAGCACTTTACCATTAAGCTACGGCAGCTCTTCACTTCTTCTCGCCGCTACCAAATTCTCAAAGAACTTGCTTAAATACCCCAGCCGGGCACTTGTCCACTGTCCAGTGCCTTTGCGAAAAAGGCTGTAGAGGCTAAAATTGGGCCCTACAGGCGCTGCGAAGCCATTGCGCAAAGTTTGCGGAAATGTCCAGTGCTATTTGCGGAAAAGTTGAAAAGATTTCGGAAA
>CAZBFZ010000010.1:0-12457 GCA_964491245.1 uncultured Methanosarcinales archaeon | reverse complement strand
GTTTAAATAATCGGCCTGCAGCGAAAGCGCCATGGCTTTGGGAGTGAGAAAATTCGTTGCCGCAGCAATGTTTGCACTGGCGCTGGCGGCAGTGCTCTCTCTTTTTGCGTACGCTGCCTCTGGCCCTTCTGCGGCAAGAACAGTCAAGAAAGAGGAAAAGCCGCAGCCAAAAGCCGGCGAGGTGACCAGCGAGGAAGCTGCAAAGTACAAGTGCAGCAGCGCTGACACCATGAGGGAGCGCATAAAATGCAGGCTGCAGCTGGCTGAAGAGAACGAGTACGACTACCTGCCAGAAGAGTGCAGGGCGCTCGTAAACGAGTCAAGGGAAAGCTGCGTTGCCAACTACAAGAAATCACAGGGCTGCTGGCAGTCAGACAAGGACAGCGAGCGGTTCAAGTGCGCGGCAAGCGCTTTTGGGCTTGTGGGAACAGTTGCCGAGCAAAAGGCGCAGTGCGACGGGCTGACAGGGCAAAACAGGTCAAGCTGCATATTAGAGTTGAGGGACAGGGTTGACGCTGTTGTGAAGTTCAGGATTTACAACCTTGAGGACAAGGCGCAGCACCTCATGGAAAAAGGGCTCGTTGACATGGATGCTGTTACCGGGTTTGTTACGGCCATGGAGCAGCAAAAGCAGAACTACAACGACGCCAAAACAACAGCTGAAAAGAAAGCCGTAGTTAGGGGCGTGCAAAAAATGTGGCAGGATTTTATAGGCAAGGTGAAAAGATGAACAAAGAGCTTTTTGTTACTGCAGCCATTATTGCCGCAGTTGCCGGACTACTGGCAGTTGCCGGATGCGCACCGAAGCAGGTGCAGCAACAGCAGCAAACGGCAACCCAAGTACTGCCGCAGGATGCGCAAGCGCAAGAGGCAGCGACTCCGCCAGAATTGCAGCAGCCGCCTGAAAAGGCTGAGCCGCTGCAAGCAGCTGCAGCCGAAGACGACCTGTACAGGGACAACCTAGACGGAGCTGTTGACGACCTGAGCCAGCTGGAGCAATAAAATGAGGCCATCAAGGCTTTTGCCGCACTCGCTGGTAAAGGACTTTGTCAGCCTTACCTATGAGGATGCTGTGAGGAGAAGGCTTCTTACCCCTTTCATTGCATTCGTAGCCTTCCTGATTTCCTTTGGGATGGCAAGGACCATTGTCTACTTATTCCCGTCACTCAACCTCATAATAGGAAAATACCACATACACCACTTCTACTACGGAATAGCCCTGTTAATCACCTCCAACTGGATAACGCTGGTGTCCAACAGGGAAGGGCCAAAGCTCTTTGCAGCTGCGTTATTCGGGCTTGGACTGGGGGTAGTGGCTGACGAGGTAGGGCTGCTGCTCACGTGCACCTCACCCCTGACGCTGCAGTGCAATTATTATGCAAGGATAACCCTTGACTTCTTCACCATAATCGCAGCTTTTTTCCTGTCCGTATTGTACTTCCTGCCGGCATTGAGGGGCTTCAGGAGGCTTATGAGGCACACGCACGGGCTGGTTTACGGAAGGACTAAGTAAGAGTGTATTCTTTTGGGAATAATTTTGGCACAACACTTTATAAAAGAGAATAAGGAGAAAATATTTAGAATTCAAAGAACTTTTGGAGGTAAGGAAAAATGAAAAACAATAACGGGAAATATTTTTTTACATCAGAAAGTGTTACTGAGGGACATGCCGACAAAATTTGCGACCAGATTTCAGATGGTGTTTATGATGAAATGCTAAAACAGGATTTAAAAACCAATCCTGAGATGGACACCCACGCGGGGATTGAATGTTTTGCTACGACCGGTTTAGTTTTAGTAGGTGGAGAAGCTAAAACCAAAGCGTATGTTAACATTCCAGAAGTAGTTAGAAGAACCTTAAAAAATATTGGCTATGATAAATCGGAATATGGCTTCTGTTGCGATGACGTTGGCGTGATAGTAACTTTACATGAACAGTCTCCAGATATTGCTCAAGGCGTAGAAGAAGGCAAAGGAGAGTTTAAAGAACAGGGTGCTGGCGACCAGGGTTTAATGTTTGGTTATGCCTGTAATGAGACTCCTGAACTTATGCCTTTACCCATAACTTTGGCACATAAGCTAACTATGAAATTGGCTGAAGTCAGAAAATCTGGAGAGCTGCCTTACTTAAGACCTGATGGTAAATCTCAAGTGACTCTTGAATATAAAGATGGCAAAGCTAAAAGAGCTGAAGCTGTTGTTATTGCCGCTCATCACTCTGCTGATATTAGCACGGAACAACTTAGATCCGACATTAAAGAAAAAGTCATTAAGCCTGTTTGTGGGAGCTGGTTGGATGAGAAAACAAAGATTTTCATTAACTCAACAGGCCGCTTTGTTTTTGGCGGGCCGCCTGCTGATGCGGGTTTAACTGGAAGAAAAATCATTGTTGACACTTATGGCGGGGTTGGCGCTCATGGAGGCGGTGCTTTCTCAGGTAAATGCATCACTAAGGTAGATCGCAGCGCTTCATACTATGCGCGATATGTAGCTAAAAACATAGTCGCTGCTGGCTTGGCTGACGAATGTGAATTGCAGGTTGCTTACTCCATTGGTGTTGCTCAGCCACTTGGTATTTTTGTTAACACCTTTGGCACTGGAAAAATTTCTGACGAAAAGATAACGGAACTGGTGAAGAAGCATTTTGATTTTAGGCCAAAAGCGATTATTGCACAGCTTAATTTACGACGCCCCATATACCAGAAAACAGCCGCATACGGCCACTTCGGCAGGACTGATCCTGACTTCACCTGGGAAAACACAGACAGGGCAGAGCTGCTGAGAAAGGAGTGCGGACTGGAGGCAAAGCGGGCAGTGGCGGCGTTGGTTGGGGATTGAATAACTGCTTTTCTTAAACTGCTGCGTGTACCAAAACTTTAAATATTAAGTTCACTATAGTGAATAAAAGCTTGTATTCGGACAGAAGGGCAATATTTAAAAAGGAAGAGAATATCCTCACCAGTGTATTATTTTAAGTATTAGGGGGAAGTGATGTGGTAAGCGAAAGAGTTCCAGATCTGGAAGGCCTGTTGGAATATGGAAATGGAGAGCAAAGCCGACAAGACGATTCTTGGCAGCCCGTGTTTAGCGGGGGATCCCAAAGTAAGGAGTACATCCTGTTCGTAACAGACGGATCGGAAGAGATTCAGGCGGCAGCTGATTATCTTAGAGAAAAAATTAGCATCACACCCAGACAACCAAAAGACAGGCTGGAACTGGTTGTACAGAGTGTTCCAGATTTTGATTCTGCAATCCAGTTCTGGAAAGAATTTGTGCTTGAAACCCTTCTCGTTGTTGCTGATAAGCGAACACGCGAATCAACAGGTGTCAGGTTTAAAATCATCCAATCAGATGCCGACCACGAAACGTACACCGGAGTGGTGGACGCGTATACTGTGAGGACAAAAGACGGCAATGCGTACAAGGTCACAGAAATATATCCTGAACTGTTAATTCAGACGATCATCAACCTGGAAGTTAATGAGATGCGTAAACTTAGAATGCCTTTGGCAAAATGGGATGAAGGAAAAAAAGAGGCACAAAGGCAAAAGCGCAGAGCAAGAATAGACCAAGCAGTTGAAGCGCTTGATAGGGATGCTAGACTCGGAATAGCGGAATTGGCGAGCAGTGAGATAAGGCTTGCCGCCGTTGTAAGGGCTCTGCAGCGACATTATGGAAGTCAGGAAGCCGAATCGCTAAGACTGGTTGAATTGGCAGGCAGACAGCTTGATTATTTATTAAAGGAGCTGCCACCGGGAATGTTGTATGTGACTCACTCATCAAAAGAAGGGGTTTTCGGGCTACAAGCCGCGCTTGATGGAAAGGGTGAGGGGGCACCGATATATGCAGTAAAGAGGTTCAAGGAGCTGGCAGAGGCGCAGCATGTTGACTGGCTAAGCAAACAGCTGTTGTCGCAGCGCAGTGAAAGATCTGAAGAAGTCACTTACTTGAACACTCCAAAGACGTACTGGCCATTAAAGGTTGACGGTTACAGCGTTGTTTTTATGGATCCTGTAGTAGGAGAAACCCTTATCACTTTAATGCCCAAAATAAACCAACACATAAGGCAAAAAAAAGAAGAACAGGAACCAGAAGCAAGTGCAGAGGCGGAGCTGTTAAAAGACTTTATCCTAAGGGCTTCTCTTGACAATGTAGCATACTGGCAGCAAATTGTGCCAGCCATCGCACAAAGCATTGGTTACCAACCTCAACCAGAGAACATCCAGACTTTTATAAGTAATGCGATAAGGAGAAGCGCTGAGGTGCTGGAGGCTTTAACCAGTTCATCCTTAAGCAAAGAGAGCATAGAAAGCGCGGCGATGGCCGCTGCTTATTCTGCGTCCCACCGCTACACCATCGGATTGGATTCTGGCCCACGAAACATACTAGTGGCAGAACAAGCAGCTGGTTGCGGTATCGACGAATTAATAGACGGCCTTAAAGGTCCATACGAGACTGCTACCAGTAGGCGAAGGGCCTTAGACGGTTCGAAAGTGGCAGATGCTATTTTCCAGGTAGACCTTCCTTCAGAATTCAAAACAGTCCACCAGCTTCGTGACTTTGTGAGGCTAGTTTATGCCCCTTCAAATGAATTAGGCCAAGAGGAAATAAACAGGTTATTTGCTTACTGGCTGTTAAGGGGTGAACGACTCAGAGCTACAACAGTACAGGAATGGACGCCAGTAATTGAGGATATTTATTCTGTAGTAAACAGGGTCAGGGAATCGCAAAGACCGACCATGGTTTCAAAATATTTAGATGAGGGCCCACATGATTTAGAGGTTGCTGCTGTGGCAGAAGCTGCCAGAATGAGCGTTATAATTCCACTCGTATTCCTAAGTAAGGCCAAGGCCCAGTTAGTGGGCGAATTGCCAACAAGCATGACAACAAGTGAACTAAATAATAAATTTGGAGAATTATTAGATTACAACAAACAGTGGGCGCGCATAGGGTTGACTGCGGCAAGCCAGCTAGAAGGAAAGCTGGAAGGAAACAGAAGATATGAAATCCAAGGGGCTACTCAGTTGTTTGAAAGATGGGAAAAAGCCGATATAGATCCAAAAAAGTTGCCAACTTTCACTCCTTTTATGAACGTTTAAAATAAAGAATCAGACAATAGGCAGCGCCAGAGTTTCGCTAAAGCCTTTCTTCCATATTTATCCGGAACGGCCCTGAAATGAGCTGACCACTTACGTCCGGCCCTGTTTTAACAATTTTGAAGTATGCGTCGTGTGGTATTTCCAAATACGGAATTTTCATTTCCCGGTCTGTAATCTTACTCCTAAACAACACACCCAAAAGTGCCCTGTTAAGGCCCTGATGCCCAACGATACAAACATTGCCATTAGGGTATTCTTCAATCGTGTCCCTTATGAATGGATCGACGCGCTCTTCAAGGATTCTGTAACTTTCACCGCTTGGTATGCGAAAACCAAATTTATTAGATTCACGGGCAGCGTAGTCCTCCGGAGAAGCCCTTCTAGCCTCGCCAGGCAGGAGACCGTCGAATATGCCCATGTGCAATTCGGTAAGTCTAGGGTCGCTCAGCGGACCTTTGCCAGGGTGGTATCGCACTATTTCAGAAGCGGTATCACGCGCCCTTCTGAGAGGAGAAGTATAAATAATGTCAAGAGGCTCGTTTCTAAGCAATTCTGCCAAGTTGCGAGCTTGCTGGCGCCCTTCCTCTGTGAGGTCCTCTTCACGCTGACCTAGGTGCCTCCCTTCCTGGTTAGACCTGGTAATCCCGTGCCGCACTATGTAAAAAACAGTCAAATAAGTCCCCTCACTGCCTAGAGTAACTTCCCTCTCTTTAAGAATTTTACTATTTCTCAGGAACAAACAAACTTGAAAGGTTTAAAAAGTTACTAAATTCCTCACACCACCGTGTGAATTTTAACTATAGCTTCAGGATTAAAAGCGAATCTATCATACTGAAAATTTCTTGGGCGATTACGATTGAATGATGACATAGCCAGTATTCTGCGTAATTTGGATTCTTCTTCAAAATGTCGTGTACTTCCTCCACAATCTTGTTTCGTTCTTCCTTGATAAAAACAATCTTATCGTTATCAAACTTATAGAAGACCTCTGAATAAATATGAACCAATTTATTTGCCCTTTCGAACAATTCCATGACACCTTTCTTCAGTTTGACCTTATCTTTATCAAGCTTGGAAAAATGCTGGCACACGTATTTGTACTGGTCTGCCAGCTGTTCAAGCTGTTCAATTATGTGGTACAAAGGCCCTGTTTTCTTTATACCTTCAGGATTTCCAATTTTGTTAAGGTACCTCATGCAGGTCGTGGTAAACCTATTATTTGCTTCTTCTAGAAATGCTAGATTCTTAAGCAATGCATAGTTCTCCTTCTTAAAAGCAGATACGCATTCATCGCTCGTAGTATTTAAGAGCAGGAGTGTTCTCCTTAAAACAGAGTCAAATTCTGTTGGGGCACCACCAACGTGCTTTATCACGCAATAGTTTTCGCCTTGCTCAAGAATCTCAAAACCTGTCGTGTCTTTTGCCAAAGCATCGTTCAGAATGGCAACAGTAGAAGGACTTTCGTATGTAATTTTTAAAGAATCAACACCTCGTTTATAAAATGCCGAAACGCAACGTGGAATCATTGTACCTAAATTGCTGACATCCAGCTCCGCACTCTCAACAGGAGGAACGCTGTCTGTGCTGACAATAACCCTATTCCCGTCCTCCTGCACGTCAATCTCCTGGCCTCGGCTGATGTTGTGCGCCTTTGCCCACTGCCTGGGCAGCGAGACAAGCTGGGTAGAGCCAGCAATCTGTATGACCTTACGCTTCATTTATAAGACACCCCCTAACTTGATAATATTAATAAATACAACAGCGCTTTGCAAATACGGTGAAACATTTATAAAGCGGCCGCCCAACTATAACGAAATTATAGAAAAAAGAGGTTTTATTTAAAGTTTTCTATTTTTATGAAAAACTTATACTTTTTATAAAATATAACCCAAAAATATATAAGAATCATTGCTTTTATAAGGCTGAGGGGACAGTTATAAGGCTCAAAAGCGCTTAACGCACCTCCAAAAGGCGTTAAGTGGCCAAGAGCCGATTTTGACAACCGGGGGGGAAGGGTCAAAAGGGGACAGAAGGGAAAACGAAGATGCGGTCAAGCCTATACTCTGGAAGGGAAGAATGCCTGCTGTGCGGCGATGTCATAACCAACCCAATCTGCTTCACGTGCCTGGAAGGGGAGGTGGAGGAGTGGCTGTCAGGCAGGATGCCCAAGCTCATACCAAAGCTCAAAAAAACAGGGGAAGTGTTCAAGTCATACACTCACGCAGGAACAAGGTGCATACTCTGCGGGAACAACATGAACGTCTGCACGCACTGCTACTGCTACGAGGTCAACAAGCTGTTTGAAAGCTATCCAAGGCTGACTGAAGAGTTCGTTGAGTTCTTTAACTTCGAGCTGAGGGGAAGCACGCACATCAACGTTATGGAGTGATTAGCTCTTTAAAGCCACCTAAAGCGGAGGGGGTGACAAAGATGAGGAAAAGGAACTGGCACATCGACGTTGGGGACAACAGCCTCGAAGTGCTCGCTTCAGAGGTCGAAGAGCTGGAAAACGACGAGCTGACAACCAGAGAGGCAGGCTTCCTAAGCGGCTACCATGAAGAAGAGGAGTATGAGGAGATTTAAATTACTATGAACCGAATCATCTGTTTTTGATAGCCAAAGCCGCAGACCCGTACACTCCGGCGTCATCGCCAAGCTTGTTCTTCACAATTTTAAGCCCGCTGGAGAAGGCAGGATAGGCGTATTTCTTTGCAGCCACATTTATTTTACGATAGAACTCAGCCGGGAGGTTGCTTACGCCTCCTCCCAAGACGATAACGTCAGGGTTGAAGGTGTTCATGATGTTGGCAAAGGCAATGCCGAACTTGTCGTAAGTTTCACCCATAATCTCTTTTGCCACATTATCCGTAGCAGTAGCTGCAGCTGTAAACATCTTGCCAGGATCAGGACTCCTCATTTTTCCCCCTGCAGCCACATATCTTTGCGTGATGTGCTTGCCCGAGCACCACGACTCAAAATGGCCAAATTGGCCGCAGCCGCACCTTGGACCAGAAGGGTCTATGGTGGTATGGCCGATGTGGCCAGCCCCGCCATCCCTACCGTGATAGATTTTGCCCTCGAGTATGAGGCCTCCGCCGATTCCGGTGCCTACAATCACACCAATGACGTTTTTGCGGCCGCGAGCTGCTCCGAACATGAACTCAGCAAGGGCAAAGCAGATGCTGTCGTTTTCAACGTATAAGGGGGAACTTATTTTTCTCAGCCGCAGCTGCCGCGACAGGATTTCTTTGAGCCGTACGCCTTTAATTGCAGGAATGTTGGGAACCATTTCCAGCCTGCCTTTCCCACGTCGCCCCTGCGACGGGGCCCCGTCGACCTTTGTCGACGTGGGCTTAAGGAATCCTGCAGTGCCTATTCCGATGCCAGCCGGCCTGAAACCTTTAATTTGGCTTTTGCCATAGCCATAAAGAGAATAAACAACAGCAACTATGTTGCCAATTGTTTTCTGCCTTGAATCAGGATGTGTGGGAAGGCGGATGCGCTTTAAAACCTTGGGCAACAAGGAGGCGCTGGTTGCCTTCGCCAAAATGCCCTCTATCTTTGTGCCTCCAATGTCCAAGCCAATCACATACATTTTCTCACGACCGTTTTTGATAAACCTTTTTAGGAAAAAGGTTTCACGCCTTCCCATCGCTGCCAAGAACCTTCATCCTGCGAATGATAACCTCTTTCATTGCTTCGGTTGCAGGCGAAAGGATTTCCCTCGGGTCATAAGCATGCGGATTTTCTTTCAGGAATTTTCTCACAGCCGCCGTGAAGGCTATGCGCAAATCAGTATCTTCGTTTACCTTGCAGACGCCGAGCTTAACTGCCCTTTTTATCTGCTGCTCAGGAACGCCCTTCGCATTCGCTATTTTTGCGCCGTACCTGTTCGCTGCCGCGACCAAAGACGAATGCACCGACGAAGCGCCGTGAAGCACCAGCGGGATGTCAACGACAGCTGCGATTCTGGAAAGCAGCTTCAGGTCAATCTGCTGGTCTCCTTTGAACTTGTAAGCGCCATGCGAAGTGCCAATGGCAACTGCAAGGGAATCAACTTTAGCCAGCTTCACAAACTTTGCCGCAGCTGCAGGGTCTGTGTAGGTATGCTTCGCTGAAAAAACCTCATCCTCCCTGCCCTTAAGCTGGCCCAACTCCGCTTCCACAGAGACCTTTTTCGCTGCTGCGGCTGCAACGACTTTTTTCGTAAGCGAAACATTCTGCTGAAATGGAAGGGCAGAGCCGTCTATCATCACAGACGAGAAGCCGAAGCCGATGCACTCCCTCGCCAGCTCAAAGCTCGGGCCGTGGTCCAAGTGAACTGTAACAGGAACAGGAACTTTTTTTGCAAAAGCCAAAGCAAGCCCGGCAAGCTCAAAGCCTCCGTACTTCAATGCGCCACTAGACAACTGGAGGAATACTGGCGAATCACTCTCAACAGCAGCAGCAATTATTGCCTTCGTGATTTCCAAATTGTTAGTGTTGAAAGCGCCAACAGCGTAGCCGCCTTTTTGCGCTTTCTGCAGAAGCACCCTGCCTGAAACAAGCATCTCAAATCCTCCCAGCCCGAATCTTACCGGCATTCGCCTTCAAAAAGGATAATGCCTCATTTTTAGAGTAGTGCAAATGAGCCCCGGGCTTTGAAAGCTTAAGGGCAGCAGTGCACGCTGCCTTAGCGAGGGCAACAGGGACAGAATCTCCAGAATAATAAAAATGGGCAAAGGTGCCGCTAAACGTATCGCCAGCGCCCAGCGTGGTTACAACCTTCACAGGCAGTGCAGGAACGTGGAAAAAGCTTTTTCCTTCCTTTGCGTAAGCGCCATCAACGTCCTTGCTGACAACAGCAACCTTTCCTGGAATGCTGCGAAGAATATCCTTGACAGCTTTCTTTCCGGAATATTGCGAGCCCTCCTCATAGTTGAAAATCGAAACATCAAAGCTTAATCCAAGGCGCTTCAGCCGTGGCAGCCAGCGGCGCAGCATCGTGATGCTCGGGCAGAAAACAACTTCTTTGCTGTGCTTCCTTGCAAGCTTGACAGCCTTCAGGAAGAGGGCAAAATTCTTTTCTGATACGAGGGAAGTTATCAAGAGGCGTCGCGAGCCCTTCACAAGGCCATCAGTCAGGTGCTCAGGGCCAAGCCCCTCATTTGCTCCCCGATAAACCATAACAGACTTTTCACCGGTTGGCGAGGTGATGTTCAATCCAACGCCTGTGCCAACGGACTTGCTGACAACATGGGACGTGTCAACGTTGTGCGAAGCAAGCTCCTTAATTGCCACGCCTCCAAGCGAATCATTCCCAACGCAGCTAAGCAAAGCAACCTTGGAGCCGAGGCGAGCCATCGCCACAGCCGAGTTGGCAGCGCTGCCGCCGGGGAGGAACTCAAGGCCGTCCAAAGACGTCTTGGAGCCGAAAGGAATGCACAGCAAATGCTCCTCAGGGCGGGTTTTGTGACCGGCCAGGTCAACCCTTTCCACGGCCTGGGCTTTTGCAACAATGTCAACAGTCAGGCTGCCTATTGCCAGAAAATCGAATTTTGGCATGGGCGAAAACTCGCAGCAGAAGTTTATAAGCTTTGTTGTTGACTATTATGCCTTGTTCTCAGAACACCAAGCCGCCAGTGAGCAGCTTGCCAATGGCGTAAGTGGCGGCTGCCGCAACTGCGCCTATGGCTGCCATCTCAAAGCCGCTGACAAGCCAGTTCTTCCGGGTAAAAAAGGTCCTGGCAGCGCCCATGACAAACAATGCGGCAAGGGCGAGAGCAACAGACGCTTTAACAGCCGTGGCTGCCGCAACAGGAAACAGGAACGGAACTATCGGAAGCACCCCACCCGCTACTGAGGCAAGCCCAATCACAGTGCCGACAGTTACGGGCTTGTCGGGCACCTTCGGAAAGCCGAACTCCTCAGCCCTCATGGTCTCAAGCCAGCGCCCCTTGTCAGAAGTTATAATCTTCACAATGGACTCAAGCTCCCTACCCTTGAAGCCCTTGGCAGCGTAAAACTCCCTGACCTCCTGCCTCTCCCACGCAGGAAACTGCTCAATGTGCTGCTTCTCCTTGCGCAACTCCTCCAGGTAGTAATCGTTCTGGCTCTTCGTGGACAGGTAACCGCCAAGGGACATCGAAACAGTCTCTCCAAGCAAGCCAGCGACTGCAGAAAGGAGGATGATGCCCTTGTCGCCCAAAACACTTACACCGGCAACAACGCCAACAACGGTAACGATGCCGTCCTGGACACCAAACACAACCTCCCTGATGAGCTTGCCCTCCTTCGAGTGCTCCTCAATCTGCTCCGGCTTCGGAACCTTCTTCAACGCCTTTGCTGCAGCTGCTGATTTTTTCATTTTACAGATGCAGACTTTGCTGCTGCTGTTTTTAAACCTTCGCGTTTAGAGCACTGCAAGGTTGGCGTTTGGCGAGCAAAAGGTATTTATAAGGTAAAAATCGGCTTCTCGGCTATGGATTATGCATCTCTTAAAGAGAAAATATTGGGCATTGAGATTGGGCAACGGCAGGACATTTATCCAACAGCTAAAGATGTGATTGTTTTCGTAAACAAGCCCCTTAAAGTGCCTACAAAGCTAAAGCAAAGCAAACGATATGATGCAAAGAAGAATTTTCAGATAGGATTGGCTAAAGGCGGTCAAAAAGAGTTTTTACCCAATCATTTGCGTATTTTGATGGACTTAAATTTTAAGAATGCTGAAGACAAGAAAAAGGCACAAATTCTTTTTGATGCTATTGAAGCGGTTTATGATGGGGAGGACCCTTTAAAGTTTGAAAAACAGCTACAAGCCTTGCATTTTGACAGAGAGATTGAAACCGCTTTTACGGATTTATGCCGCGCGCAGCTTTTCATGCTTGAACAGGACATAAATTACCATTTTGGAAACGTGCAGCCACCAAGAGCTTACCTTATGGGCTATATCAGAATGGTTCAGGTAAACGCAGAAGAAATAGACAAGCTATTATGGAGTTCTACCCGCCATCCACCACGAACGCTTTACAGAAACCATCAGTAATTTCTAACAACAATCTCGTCTATTATTCCTCTCTTAGTTCCCACACAGTTAATAGCCCTTCTCGCTTTTACAGTGGTTATACTAAAGCCAGAGTATAATTCTCTAATAAGCGGCGTATCACTGTTGCTTAACATTAGCAAGCAACGTTTCTTATCAAGCTCCTTAAATTGCTTAGCTAACTGCTTCTGTTCGTTTTCTAAAAAAGCATCTTTTTGATAAGATGTAAAACTGGCAGTTTTTGTTAATGGGAAATATGGCGGATCCATATAAACAAAATCGCCCTCTTCTGCTTTTTTTACAGCTTCAGTGAAATCGGAAACCGATAGCTCAGCAT
>CAZBFZ010000009.1:11628-14018 GCA_964491245.1 uncultured Methanosarcinales archaeon | reverse complement strand
CATCACCGCTGAAGTCAACGTGGCCAGGCGTGTCTATGAGGTTGATTAGATAGTCGTGCCCTTCAAGGTTGTGGACCATGGAAACGTTGGCAGCATCAATCGTAATGCCACGGGCCTGCTCGTCAGCCTTGAAGTCAAGAACAAGCTGCTTTCCGGCAGTCTCCTGGCTCATCATGCCAGCGCCGGCAATCAAAGAATCGCTGAACGTAGTCTTGCCGTGGTCAATATGCGCAGAAGTGCAGATGTTCCTGATGTGAGCCGGGTCGCGGCTCAGCTTTACAATCTTATCAACTACCTTGTCGTCCATTTTGAAACAGAAACAGCAACTTTGAGGATGTTTTTAAAGGTTACTGCTGGCTGCCTTCAGCACAGCATCGCACTGCTTCACAATCTTGCCAATCTCGGTGATGTGGAAGCTGGCATCTATGTCGGACAAAAGCCCTTCGTTGCGGTAGTAGTCAATCAGCGGCTTGTTCTGCTCCTCGTAAACCTTCAAGCGCTCGGTAATGATGCCTGGCTTTTCATCAGAGCGCTGGTAAAGCTCCCCGCCACAGCGGTCGCAAATGTTTTCTTTTTTCGGCGGTGAATACTTAACGTGATATGTTGCGCTGCACTTGCTGCACGTTCGCCTGCCAGAAATGCGCTCGATAATTACCTTAAAGGGGGCTTTGAAGTCAAGCACAGCATCAACAGCTGCAAAATCCTGCAATGCCTTTGCCTGCGCCGAGGTGCGGGGATAGCCGTCAAGGATGAAGCCGCCCTTGCAGTCCGGCTGCGAGACGCGCTCCTTCACCATCTTCGTGACAAGCTCGTCCGGAACCAGCTTCCCGGCATCAACAAACCCCTTCGCCTGCTTCCCAAGGGCTGTGCCTTTGGCAATTGCCTCGCGGAGCATGTTGCCTGTTGAAATGTGGGGAAGCTTATGCTTGCGCGACAGGATTGCAGCCACTGTGCCTTTTCCGACGCCTGGCGGGCCCAGCAAAACGATGTTCATCTTGGCTCACAGAAGGTGTACATCATGGACTGTCTTGTATGAGTGAAGCTCTTTAGGGCTGAACCACAGCTTTATCTCTGCTGCCGCGTCTGCCTTGCTTGAGGAGGCGTGCACAAGGTTCTTCACAGGCGCCTTCTTTGAATCAGCATAGCCGTAGCTCATGTGGCTAAAGTCTCCGCGAATTGTGCCTGGCGCGGCTGACTTCGGCTCTGTGGAGCCAACCATCTTCCTCACGTTCTCAACCGCGTTGACTCCTTCAACCACCATGGCAATAACGGGACCTGTCGTCAGGAACTGCGCAATCATCTCCCTAACGTGGGCACCGGCCCTCTTGGCAAGCTCTTCTGTATAGTGCTTAAGCGCAAACTTCTTGTCCACCCACACCATCTTCATCCCGACTATCTTAAAGCCGGCGTCCTCAAGCCTGGAAAGAATCCTGCCCATAATCGCCCTCTGAACTGCGTCGGGCTTCAACAACACCAAGGTACGCTCAATCATGAGCTAAGGCTCTTTGACTACCAATATATAAGTTTTTGCACTTCAAGCCTTTTCAGCTGTTTTACACCGGCTAATTGGGGTATTTGAAAATCAGGGAAAACAAGTGCAGATGAAAAGCCCGAATACTCTTCGTAAAACTCAACACCCCCTCGCAAAGAATTCGAGCCATTCGCAAAGTATGCCGGGAAGAATCCAGATACAATTTTGTAAACCATAAAAAATGCTTCATTTAGCCCCAAACGCGCCTTTTGCTCATCAATTTTGGGCGGCTGCCCGCCAAGATAATCCCAATCTATTTCATCAATTTCCTTTTGGGTAAGTGGCCTAGGCTGGCTGAGCACTCTTGCGATTCCCAGAGCGATGCTGAACATCAATGCACCGATTCCTTTGCCGCGGTATTGCTCGTTGATGAAAAACGCCCACGAAGGAGAATGGCCTTTAAAGCCACCATTCACTTCGTCAAAGTCCGAGTGGTAAGAGAATCTATCGTCAGCTACGTAACCTGTGTCGGCAAGATGGCCTCTGGGCGTTTCAACAACATTGTGATAAAAAGAATTTCTGGAATTGCCAGAGCGACTAAAATCAAGATAGCCCACCGGATTCTCCTTCTCAGAAGTTAAAAGAGAACAAGCGCCAGAAGGAGAAACTCTTAGTTCAACTTTCACAAGTCCGCCTTTCATTTCTATTTCGTAAGGGTGCCCTTCGTAAGGATACCTTTCCATTAGCCCACATACCGTTTCCTCGAGCATAGAAAGGGAGAATTGAATTTGCATTATTAACTTATCGGATAATGAAACTGACAAGAACTAAGCCCCGCCCTTGAGCTTCTTCGCAGCAGCGCCGGAGATGCCGACTTTCGGCTTCCCCCCTGTTGAGGTTGCTTCTGCCTCGCGCTGCA
>CAZBFZ010000009.1:0-11528 GCA_964491245.1 uncultured Methanosarcinales archaeon | reverse complement strand
GAGATGCCGACTTTCGGCTTCCCCCCTGTTGAGGTTGCTTCTGCCTCGCGCTGCAGCGCTTCCTTCTCTGCAGCAGCGGACAGCTTGCCCTTGAGCTTCCTGAACTCCTGAGTCCAGCGACCGTGCTTGGGCTTCCTGCCAAGCTCAAAGTTGTTCTCGCACTTTGAGCTGCAGAAGTGAAGAACCTTGCCTATCTTCAGCACTAACATCATGCCCGTGCCTTTCTCGATTTCATTCCCGCAGAAGCCGCACTTTGCCATTTTGCCTTCCTACTTCCTGCCCTGGTTAAGCGGGCGAGCCTCAATTTCTGTTTCGCGAAGCATAAGCACGTCGCCAATCTGAATCGGGCCTTTCACGTTCCTTCGCAAAACCTTGCCAGCATCCCTGCCCTCAAGGACCTTGCACCTCACCTGAATGGCCTCGCCCCTGGTCCCAGTCCTGCCGACAATCTCCTCAACCCTTGCAGGCACTGCAAACGTAAAGAAAACAGCGCCCTTCACCTCTTCCTTTGGCTGAGGCTGGCCAGCGGCTTGCGGCTGCTGCGGCTTCTTACCGCCAGGCGTTGCTGCCGGAGCAACCGGAGCGCCTTCTTTCTCTTCCTTTTTAGCCGCCTTTTTTTCTGTCATCTTAGTGTGACTCATTGAGACTTGAGTTCCTCAGCAATCTCCTTAACGATTGCCTTCGCCTCGCCTTCCTGGACAACCGCAACGCTAACAGCAGGAACGCTAAGCCCTGCGGCAGCGCCGAGCTCTTCCTTGCTGGGGACTTCGACCACGGGAACGCCCTTTTCCTTTCCAAGAAGCGGGATGTGCATCACCACTTCCGGAGGGCTGACGTCCTTGGCAACAAGCACGAGCTTGGCTATGCCCCGCTCAATCGCCTTAGTGACCTCATTCGTTCCCTTCTTTATCTTGCCCGTAGTCCTTGCCAGCTCAACAGCTTCCAAAGCACGGTTACTCAACCCATCATCAGCCATACAACATCACCTTCACAAAATTTATTTCGATTTAGTTTCGGTAGCAAAAAAAGGATAAGCCACCTCATTCAGGCGAAAGCCGCCGTCATTAATCACAGGTATGCAAAAAGAGAAAAAGCAGGTGTATTTAAACGTTGCTGTTTTCATTGACGCAGCATCATCAGGTCCCTTGCCGTCAGCTTCTTGCCGCTTTTCAGCTTCTCTGTAAGCAGGGACTCCTTTTGCTCAATCTCAGCTTTCCTCCTCTCGGCAGCCGCAGCGTCAATTTTCCCCCTGACATCTGAAAGCTCGTGCAGCGTCCGGCCGAGCGAGGAATTTGCAGAAGCGTACTCGCCCTTCACCTTGTCAAGCTGCTCAACCAAAAGCTTTTTGCGCTGCCTCAGCTCCTTCAGCCGGGGAATGGCCTTAATCATTTCCTCATGCAGCTTCTGGCTCTCGGAAGCGCGCTGCTGAAGCTCTGAATGGAAAGCGTACGACTGCCTCCTCAATTCAGAGAATTTTGAGAACAGCTCCCTGTGCGACTTCATGGCTTCCGAAAACGCCTTCACGGCCTCAAGCTGCTTCCTTTTTTCCTTTATGACTTTCATCAGCTCCTGCTCCCTGCTGAAAGGCATAGCTTCGGTTATTATTCTCATCTCAAGCGCTTCCATCTCAGAATAAAGCTGCCCGGCTGACTTTCTACCGGCGCCCTTAGCACTTGAAAGGCTGCCAAGAGCCGCCTCCTTCGCATCGAGAGTTTTTTTCACTTCAGGACCGATCGCCCTGACAGCATCGTTAGCTTCCTGCCTCTTCGCCTTCAGCTCTTTGACAAAAGCAGTTTCCCTGTCTCGGCCAGCCCTGAGCTCCCGCAGTTTAGCAAGAACTGCCCCGAATTTCGGATTAACTTCGCGCAGCTGCCCGATAAGCGAGGAGCGGCTGTTGTCAAGGGCTGAAAGCCTTGACTTCAACTCGCGCGCAAGCCGGCTGTCTTTTGACAATTCCTTAGAAAGCTCTTCGGCATTCTCCATTTTACTATTCACACGTTTAATAGTGCCTTCCTATTCAGAACTTTGCTAGCATTAAGAATTTCAACCCCCGACAGCTTGCCTCTGCCGTCGAAATCGAGGATAATGTTCTCCTTCAGCTCAACCGTGCTTTTAGACTGCCCAGTCCTGATTGGATGCACAAAGTAGATATACGCCGCGTCCGCTTCCTTATCATACTCAAACTTCATGGTTTATACCACCGTTACTACCTTTATATAATTTTCTTTTCTCATTTATTTTAATTTTGCCAGTTCTTGCCGATGCAGGCCGATAATTGCAGATTTTACAGCTGCGTAATCATTTTTAAAAACAAAGTGCCTTCCATGAGGCTTATTGGCCAATCTTGCGAGCTGGGCGGGCATCACGATGTCAATGCCTTTGTCCACAAGGCTTTCCGGGAATTTTCCCGGATGGGCTGTTTCAAATGCCGCGATTTTACCGCTGTAGCCGGTTTCCTGCCTGTATCTCTGTGCTGCGCCAAACGCAACTGCGCCATGAGGCTCAAGCGTCGAGTGTATGGAGCCATCAAACAAATGCCCTTCCTGATAAAATCTCCAGATTAATCCATGGGTTTCGGTGTCGGATATTCTGTAAGAAGCTGCAATGTCTTCTCTCATATGACCCATATCAGGCATCACAGACTTGGGATTTATTATCTTTTTCGTCGGATCGTCAGGATGTTTGGCTTCAATAAGCTGCCCGCCATACAGCTGGAAAAGCCTTCGCATATTGCTCGGCCAATTTATATTCATGGAATTTGACGGGCTGGGTTTGGTATCATCAGCAGGATCATAGACGCCTGTCCTGAGATACCTTGCAAAAACATCATTTTCATTCACCCCTATTATCAGCCTGATTGGCAAGCCCATTTTTTTAGCAAAAAGCCCGGCAACAGCATTGCCGAAATTGCCGGACGGAACGGAAAAGTATAAGACTTCGCCAGGGGTAGAAGCAATCCTTGCATAAGAATAGAAATAATAAGGTATCTGCGCCAGCAACCTGGCAATATTTATTGAATTTGCAGAATTTAAGTTCATATGCTGCAGGTCCTTGTCCCTTAGCAGCTCTTGCACAATTTTTTGGCAGCCGTCAAATTCCGTATCAACCCAAAGTGAATAAACATTTCCACCCAACGTGCTCATCTGTTTCGCTTGAAGGTCGCTCACTTCATCGCCTATGTGGGAAGAGTGCAGTATAGCCATCCACATCTTCTGCCTGTTCAGGATTGCATGCCCCATTGCACCTCCAGTATCACCAGAAGTAGCGGTGATAAAGGTCAGCAAATCAACATCTCCAAGCTTTTTGCCCGGTTCCATCTCAGTTTCAGGCTGCTCTCGCATCAAGGCCTCTGTAATCCTGAATAACGCCTGCGCAGCGTAGTCCTTAAATGCGAATGTGGGGCCTTCGTCCAACCTTACGATATAATCAGCAGTGCCGGGCTTCGTAATGGGGGCTTTAGGATCCATTAGTTGCTCTATAACCGGTTCAAAACCTTCATAGCCCGCATAAGCTTCTTGTGCAATCTCTTCAAGTGTTTTTCTTGATAAAACTCCTTCAAAGAACGGTTCCATTACTTCCACAAATACCTTCCAATATTCCATACCTCCCATCGGCCATATTTTATGACGATTTATGGAAGGAAAACAAGCAGGCATATACAAGCCGCCATCAGGCGCTTGCCCGGTAATTATTGCTTCAGCAAGACCGGCAGTTTGCAGGCTTCCGGTAGCAATTCTTAACCCCAAATCCGAAGTCCCAAAAATTGCTGAATTAGTGCTAAAATATCTTGGAGCAGCGTTAACCATAGACAACATAGACCGGGAATTGCTTATCAATTTTAAAGCTTTTGCAAGCTCGTCTCTGCGAAAGGTTTTCGGCTGCCCTTTATTTATGCAAAAAGGAGAAAATGAGAAAAAAAGAAAAAATAAAGAAAGAAACAGCGCTTATCCGAACAGCGCAGACATAATGTTGCTACGGCAACAAATGTCAGCCAAAAAGGGCTGACAATCCTGCTGCAGCTTCCTCTGCTGCCTTCTTCTCGTCTTCCTTCTTCACTTCAGGCTTTGCCTCGTGCTTCCCAGCCCCGCCTGCCGCAGCTCCGCCTGCTGGAGCGGCTGCAACAGCTACCTGCTGGACAGCTGCATCCTTGATGGACTTGTCAATGTCAACGCCGTCAAGCGAGGCGACAACCGCCTTCGACATGGCAGCGTCTGCCTTTACTCCGGCTGCGTCGAGAACCTTAACAAGCGAGCCCTCTTCAACCTTCTTCCCTGCCTTGTGCAAAAGCAGAGCCGCATAAACGTATTCCATTCCCATTGTTTATCCCTCCGTAAGCTAATGTTGTCCTGTTTTTAAACTTATTTCATTGCAGCTACAACTATTATTCCCTCAATGTTCCTTTCTTCTTAAGCTCATCCGCGAGCTCTTCGGCCTTGCCGTGGCTGACGCTTTCGCGCCTCTTCTTCTCAGCAGCAATCTCCTCCTTAAACTCCAGGCTTATCCTATCTGCAGCGCCATTTGCGGCAGCCGGGAACTTTATCATGCCCTCAATTGCAGCCGCCTCAAGCCCGGCCTTCCCCACAAACTCCTCAGCGAGCTCGGGAACCATTATTCCGAACTCCCTGGCAACTTGCCTTGCCTCCCTGGCCGACTTTGTGACGAGCAGCACTATTGTTTCCGCAGCAGGGTAGCCAACAGCCAGAGCAACGGCTCTTGCCTCCCTGGCTGCCGAGACAAGCTCATTCACGTAAGCTGCAGGGTCAACGGACAACACTTTCCTGTCGTACATTATGCCGTTTTCGAAAGCCGCAACAAGGTTAAGCCCGATCTCCATTGGCTGGATGTTGAACTTTGCCATAACCTCAGCAACCTTAGGCTTAATCTTCTCGCCTTCCCTTGCTATTGTTGAAGGCACCTTGACAGCAATCTTCCCTGCCTCAACGCCAGCTTTTATCCCTACAGAGGCGAGCTCGCTGATTATGGGGCCGGGCGCAAAGCTTGTAGGGCCAGCTGGGATAACGATATCATAAGGGGCAGTCTGGCCAGGCTTTGCAGGCGCCTTTGACTTGCTCCTGTTAAGGACATTTGCAAGCTTGAAAGGGCCATAGCTAGTGAAGATAAGAGCAGGCACGCCGGTAAGTGAGCTTTCCAGCATGTCAACTCCTTTGACCTTGCCCTTCACGGCAGCAACAGCAAGCTTGATAACGCTCTTCTTGCACACGACTATGTTGAGGTCGCCCCCAAGCGAAGCCCTCAGCCTCTGAAGCTGCGCTGAAGGCAGGCTTTCAAGGTTAACGACAGCAACCACGCTGTAAGCATTAAAGAGCTTTACGAGTGCATCAACCGCCTTCTTCTTCTGAACGGCTGCCTTTGCGGCATAATCGGCAGGCCTTCGCGCGTTCTTGCTGCCCATCGTCTTTGCTTTCATTTCAATCACGACATTGGCAAAATCATTTCTTATGGGTTGCAACTGTTACCTTCGCTGCTGCTGTTATCCTCGCTGGAGTTCCCATGGTAAGCTTGACATACGCTGCCTTGACGTTCTGCTCGCCGCCCGGCAGCAGGTTGACAAGCTGGTTGAAAACGGCAGCAAGGTTGGTTGCCAACGCTTCGTCGCTCATGGACTCGTTGCCAACCTTGCACTGCACCATCGGCACAGTCTTGGCGCTAACGTGAACGAGCTTCTGAAGGCGTTCAACCAATGGCTTCAATGTTGCCTTTGGGGGAACAACGCAGCCCGCCTTGGGATTCGGCATTTTTCCCTTGGGACCAAGAACCCGGCCGAACGTTGCTGCAATCTGCGGCATTATGTTTGCCTGGCCGATGAAAAAGTCGTACTGCCTTACCAGCTTCTTTGTGAGCTTCTTGTTCTTGCCGTAGCTGGCGAAGTCCTCCTGCAGGACAAGGCCGTCACATGCAGACTTTGCCTCTGCCTGCAGCTCAGGGCCAATGAGAGCGCACACTTTCATCTTCTTGCCAGGGCCGTGAGGAAGGTCAAGGAAGAAATCAACCTGGTGCTCAGGCTTTTTGAGGTCAAGACCGATAAGAGGAACAACTAAGTCAACGCTCTGCACAAATCCCCTCTTTGAAGCCTTTTTGGCGGCAGCAACCGCTGCTGTAACTTCTTCTTTTCCTATTGCCATAAAAACACCAAAAAACTTATTACGCTTCTTGATTGACCTTCTTCCTAAGAAGGTCACCCTCCTGCCGAGGCAGTGAAAAAAAGCGAACTAATCAACAATCGCTCGGGCAGCAGCTGTGAATCAGGAGCTTATTTATAAATGTAACGGATACTTCGCTTTCCGACAAGAAATGGGAGTATACGACCCAATGGAAGACAGCCAGCTTCTTGCCGCGGCTGTGGAAAAATACGCTTACGGCAAAGTGCTTGACATGGGCACAGGCTCCGGAATACAGGCAATCACGGCTGCAAAAAGGAAGGAAGTGAAGTCTGTAGTGGCTGCCGACATCAGCGATGACGCCCTGAAATCCGCTGCCGCAGCCGCCGAAAAAGAAAAAGGTGCCGAGAAAATCACGTTTGCAAAAAGCAACCTTTTCGGCAGCATAAAAATAAAGTTTGACACCATCATATTCAACCCGCCATACCTGCCACAGGACAAAGGCATAGCTGATGAAGCGATTTATGGAGGGAAACACGGCTACGAATTGCTGCAGCGGTTCATCAGCAGCTGCCGCAACTACCTGAACAATGATGGAATAGTGCTAATCGTGTTCAGCAGCAGGACAAACAAGCAAAAAGTGGATGAAGCAATAGAAGCCAGCTGCCTGGAGTTTGAGGAATTAGCGCAGGAGCATTTGTTCTTTGAAACGCTATACACTTACTTAATCAGGAAATCACCTTTGCTGCTGCAGCTACAGCAGCGAGGAATAGAAAACGTGAAACTGTTTGAAAAAGGCAACCGAGGAGTGCTGTACAAAGGCAGCTACAGGGGGAAAACAATTGTTGTTAAAACGAAAAGGGAAGAAAGCAAGGCAGTTGCCACGATTGAAAACGAAATAAACTGGCTCGAAAAGCTCAACAAGGAAGGGATTGGGCCAAAGCTACTGCTCATCGGAAAGGAAAAGGGCTGGTTTGCGTACGAGTTCGTTGATGGGACATTTATTGCTGATTTTATCAGAGGCTGTAACGAAAAAGGAAGAATCTTCGCAGTAATAAAAGAATTGCTGCAGCAATGCAGGAAACTTGACGAGCTTGGAGTCAACAAGGAAGAAATGCTTAGGCCGCAGAAGCACGTTTTAGTCGGCAACACCGGAAAACTAACGATGATTGACTTTGAGCGCTGCCGGAGAAGCCAGAAGCCAAAAAACGTCACGCAGCTGTGCCAGTTCCTCACAGGTGCACATGCAAGCTCTTTGCTACGCCAGAAAAGCATAATAATTGACAGGGACAAACTGCTGGCTGCTGCGCAGAAGTACAAAAGCAGCCAAAGCGAGGAAAGTTTTAATAAACTGATGACCATAGCAGTAGGCAGAAGCTAACATGGACCTCACAAAAAAGAAATGCATGCCATGCGAAGGAGGCGCTCCTCCAATGAAGCCAGAGGAGGCACTGAAGATGCAGGAGCATGTGAAGGACTGGCGGCTGCTGACAATCAGCGGCATTCACAACCTTGAAAAGAGGTTCAGGTTCAAGGACTTCGTGGAGGCAATCAAATTTGTTAACGATGTCGCAGTTCTTGCAGAAAGCGAGGGGCACCACCCCGACATAACCATCAACTGGAACAAGGTCACGCTTCAGCTGTCAACTCACGCAATAAAAGGGCTCTCCGAGAACGACTTCATAATGGCGGCGAAGGTTGACCAATTAAAATAAGTTTTCTTTATTCTTCTCCATTTAGCACGCCAACCAACCATTTTAATTAACTTTTACGCCAACGCCCATTAATAAACCTTCGCATTGACTCCGGAAAATTTCCGACGAGAAACAGAAGATTTTTTATATTCCCGAAATATTTTCGGTTTTATGGGCTTTAGCGAAAAAATCTGGCAATTGTGCAGAAAAGTTCCGAGAGGCAGGGTGACGACTTACAAGGAAATCGCAGCAGCAATGAAAAGCAAGGCCTACCGCGCTGTTGGGAACGCGCTCAACAAAAATCCTCATTCTCCGGTTGTCCCGTGCCACAGGGTTGTTGGAAGCAATGGGGGTTTGGCTGGGTTTGCTCACGGATTGAAAGCTAAAGAAAGGCTGCTGCGGAAAGAAGGTGTTAAAGTAAAAAACAAAAGAATAGTTGATTTTGAAAAGGTGCTCTACAGGTTCTAGACGGCCACCAGCTTCTTCTTGGCCTTCCTTATCTCCCTCTCGAGCTTGAGCTGCTCAAGCAGTTCCTTGTACCTGTTCCTGATTGTGACTTCGGTAACTCCCGCAACATCGGCAACTTCACGCTGAGTCCTTTTTTCGCCATGGATCAAGGCGGAAACGTATAATGCGGCTGCGGCGATTCCTGTTGGGCCCCTGCCAGACGTAAGTTCCTCCTTTTGAGCCCTTTCAAGGATTTCAATAGCCTTTGACTGAGTCTCAGCAGTAAGCTTGAGCGCAGAAGCAAACCTTGGAATGTAATCAGCAGGGTTGCTCGGAAGAATGCTGATGCCCAATTCCCTGGTTACAAAACGGTAAGTCCTGCCAATCTCCTTCTTCTCAATGCCCGAAGCTTCGGAAAGCTCGTCCAAAGTCCTTGGAACCTCATGCCTTCTGCAGGCAGCGTACAACGCGCCAGCAACGACAGACTCCATTGACCTCCCCCTCACAAGACCGCGCTGGACAGCCATGGTGTAAATCCTGGCAGACTCCTCCTCAACAGACCTGGGAAGCTTGAGGTATGACGCTACCCTTTTAAGCTCTGCCAGCGCCAGCTTCAAATTGCGCTCAATAGCTGTGGAAATCCTGTACTGCCACTTCCTCAGCCTGAAGAACTTGTTCCTGCTCTTGCTGCCAAGCTTGCTAAGGTCAGCCATCTTGCCAACCTCAGTGCCCAGCCCCTGGTCATACTGCGTGTAAGTCATTGGAGCCCCGGCTCTCCTGAGCTTCTCGCCCTCTTCAGAATCAAACTCCCTCCACTCCTGGCCAAAGTCAATCATCTTTTCCTCAATAACCAGGCCGCAGTCCTTGCAGATGACCTCGCCCTTCTCCTTATTCCAGAACAAGTTAATGCTACCGCATTCCGGGCACTTCTTCACATACTCAGCCATTTTGGTACCACCGTGCTATAACTGCGAACATGATAAAAAAGGCTCACTCCCCACCGCCATAACCAAAAGCAGTTGTCATGCACAAATAACGCCTATAGCTCCATTAAGAGGAGCAAATTCAACTCCCCCAAGCCCTTCCAACAACCACCCGAACAGCGTCCTGCGGCAATAAGGGCACGGTTGCGCCCTTATCAACCCTACTAGCTAATTATTGTCACTGCTTTTTACGCCAATGACAACAAACTTTTTAAAGAGTTATGCAAACTTATATTTAAACCTTTCGGTCTTATATTGAAAAACTCCGGCGAGAACACCATTATGCGCACCTTTTCTGGCAGTTTCGGAAGCCGCCGACCAAGCACAGGTTATAGCAAAAAATAGATTAAGCTGCTGTCATTAGCCCTTCTGCGCATGAAGAACGAGAACCTTGTCAAAGGTATTGGGAAAGAGGGGTTCATGAGGCACGTGCTTGCCAACAACCCCAGGGCAGACACTACGCTCATCAGCAAAGCATACGATTTTGCGCAGGCAGCGCACTCAGGGCAGAAGAGGATGTCCGGCGATGACTATTTCGAGCACGTGCTCAACGTGGCGTTCCTTCTTGCAGGGCTGCACATGGACTCTGAAACGATAGCCTCAGCCCTTCTCCACGACGTTCTTGAAGACACCAGAACAACAAAGGAGCAGCTGAAAAGGGAGTTTGGCGGCGCAGTTGCATCCATAGTGGAGGGGGTGACGAAAAAGATTGCCCTGAAAACAACGAAAGAGGACAGGGCAGAGAACATCCGCAAGGTGCTTCTGGCAACTATAAAAGACATAAGGGTAATACTGGTCAAGCTCGCGGACAGGCTCCACAACATGAGAACTCTCAAGTACCTCAGCCTCGACCAGCAGCGCGAGATAGCGCAGGAAACGCTTGAGGTTTACGTGCCAATCGCTTACAAGCTTGGCATGTACAGGATGAAATCAGAACTGGAAGACCTTTGCCTCAGGTACCTTGAGCCGGGCATTTACCAGGAGCTCAAGGCAAGGATTGCAAAGAAGCAAGAGGAAAGGGAGAAGGAGGTCAAAAAGGTGGTTAGCGCCGTGAAAAGGCTGCTTGACGAGCACAGCATCCCCGCAGCCGTTGTCGGCAGGGCCAAAAACTTCTACGGCATATACAAAAAGATGCTCGCCAAAAAAATACCGTTTGAAGAGGTTAGAGACCTCTCCGCAATCAGGGTGATAACGACAAGCACAGACAACTGCTACAAAGCCCTCAACTTGATACATTCGAAGTGGACACCAATCGTGAACAGGTTTGACGACTACATCACCAACCCGAAGCCGAACATGTACCAAAGCGTGCACACGGAAATATTCTTCGACAAGAAGCCAGTGGAAGTCCAGATACGCACTCTTGAGATGCACCACATAGCCGAGGAGGGAATAGCAGCCCACTGGAGGTACAAGGGCACTGAAAGGGACAAGCAGTTCGACCGCAAAGTGGCCTGGCTTAAGCAGATACTCGAATGGAGAAGCTCTGAATCAGCCAAGGACTTCGTTGAGAGCCTGAAAGTGGACATGTTCAGGGACGAGATTTACGTGCTCACGCCGAAAGGCGACCCCATACACCTCCCTGAAAAGGCAACACCGATTGACTTTGCATACGCTGTGCACACCGAGATAGGCAACAAGTGCAAAGCCGCAAAAGTAAATGGCAGTATTGTTCCATTAGACCACGAGCTCAACCCCGCAGATGTTGTCGAAATAATAACAGCCAAAGACGCAAAGCCATCAAGGCAGTGGCTAACAATTGCGAAGACAGGATTCGCAAAAGAGAAAATAAGAAGGGCTTTGGGGATAAGCCGCGAAGACGTAAGCAAAAAGGGAGGAGATGTGCTGACGGCTGCGGAGATCATTGAAAAAATAGACGCCAAAGGGCTTAAGGCATCGCTCCTGCAGGTGCCGAAATGCTGCTACCTCAAATACGGAGAACATGCTGTTGGCTACAAGTCCAAGGACGGCCATCTCATAATCCACCACCACAACTGCGAAAACGCGAAGGCGCTGCCTCAAAACAAGCTGGTTGAGCTGGGATGGAAGGAGGAAAAGAAGCAAATCAGCTCGCTGACCGTTGAAATCATTGACAGGATAGGCATATTCGCAGACATACTCAACACGCTCACCTCGCAGATGCTCAAGGTCGAGTCCGTAAACACCAAAACAGCAAGGAACAAGCTCTACCTCAGCTTCGAAATCTCAGGCATAAACGGAGCAGCACAACAGGAAGAGCTTGTGAAGAAGCTTAAAGCAGTGAAGAATGTTGTCAGCGTGAAGGT
>CAZBFZ010000008.1:13227-14431 GCA_964491245.1 uncultured Methanosarcinales archaeon | reverse complement strand
AGGAAGTACCAGCCAAGGTCTGTGAAGGGCGTGGTTGGGCAGCCAGAGGCAATTGAGCAGCTTGTTAAGTTTGTCAGGGATTTTGACTCAAGGAGGTCTAAAAAGAAGGCGGCATTGCTGTACGGCCCTGTTGGCTGCGGCAAGACCTCTTCTGTTTATGCAGTTGCGGCAGAGTTTAGCTTGGAAGTGCTGGAAACGAACGCCTCGGATTTCAGAAATGCGGATGGCATAATGTCCGTAGCTGGGAATGCGAGCAGGCAGATGAGCCTGTTCGGCAAGGGCAAGATAATCCTGATTGACGAGCTTGACGGCCTGTCAGGGCAGCAGGACCGCGGCGGGGTTGGCGCTGTTCAGGGTGTTATTGAGGGCTCGGCCTTTCCTGTGGTGATGACAGCTAACGACCCTTATGAAAAGAAGTTTGCCCCGCTCAGGAAGGCTTCTGCAATGATTGAGTATAAGCAGCTGACAACAGCACATGTCAGGGATGCCCTAACAAGTATTGCTGCTGCCGAAGGAATTAAGGCTGACGCTGATGCTTTGAGTGCGCTTGCCAACAGGTCAGCTGGAGATTTAAGGGGCTCTGTAGTGGACCTGCAGCTGCTGTGCTCAGGAAGTGCCAAACTTACTAAAGAAGTGGTGGATGAGCTTTCCGAGAGGGACAGGGTTGAGGACATGGAGTCAGCCCTTGTAAGAGTTTTCAGGACTACCGACGTTGCAATAGCTGCTGGCGCGTTTGAGAAGGTTGAGGAGCAGCCAGAGGACTGCTTTGCCTGGATTGACGAGAACCTGCCGAATGAGTACAGGAAGCCTGAGGAGTTGGCCGCTGCTTACGAGGCGCTGTCAAAGGCAGACGTGTTCCGGGGCAGGATTATGAGCAGGCAGCACTGGCGCCTGCTTAGCTATGTGATACAGATTATGGGCATCGGCACTGCCATTGCAAAGGAGAAGAAGTATGATGGCGCTGCCGCTTACAGGCGGCCTGACAGGGGATTGAAGTTTTTCATCGCGAAGGCGAAGCACCAGAGGAAGCTTGACATTGCCGAGAAGATAGCAGCTAAGCTTCACGCGCCAAAAGCAGCGGTACTGGCTGACACCCTGCCTTTCATGAGGCTGATTTTCTCAAAGGAGAAAGACAAGACAAAGGTTGAAAGAATGGCTGCTGAGCTCGGCCTTGACGATGACGAGGTTGAGTGGCTCACGAGAT
>CAZBFZ010000008.1:0-13127 GCA_964491245.1 uncultured Methanosarcinales archaeon | reverse complement strand
CTTCTCTACGTCTTCTGCTTTCTTTCCGCGGTCGCCGTCAACTACCTTGAACGAGACCTTGTCGCCCTGCGTTATCGTAACTCCAGGCTTGATGCCGCTGGAGTGCACGAAGTACTCCTGTCCGTCTTCTGCGGCTATGAAGCCGAAGTGCTTCGCGACATTAAAGAATTTTACAGTTCCCTCTACCATTTCTAATCCCCTCCCTGGTTAAACTTTTTTACACACTCTGTGCAGTAGTTGCTTGAGTAGTGGCCCTTGTCCTTGTCTACAACAAACCTGATCTTGCACAGCCTGCACGTGCCGATTACCTTGTATAGTATCCTTCTCGGCTTTGCAGGTTTTTTAAGTTCCATAGTGCTTGGTATTTGTCCTCTTTACTTAAAGTTATGTTTTTTGGCTAGCCAAGCACCTTCTTAAGCAATTCGGCAGCGGTGACCTTTACTGCGTGTTTTCCCGTGCCAAAAACCCTGTCAGTGAGGCCGTAGAAGTGGACTCCTGTCGCTTTGCAACCCCCCCTGCTGCTTGCGTTGGCTGCGGCAGCTGTTTTCATTGCCGCGTTGAGGTTTTCTTTTGCCAGCTTTATGGTTGCTGCGCAAGCTGCTTTGGCGCCTTTATTCTCGGCAGCCGCCAATTGCCGTATAAATGCTGAATCGGGGATAAAGCCTGGCTTTTCCCTGGCCAGCCTGCTGCACACAGCCGCTGGGAAGGGAATAAGCACGCCTATTCGGACTTCGCACTTTGTTTTCGGCAGCTTCTTTAATATTGCTGCCAGTTTTCCCCAGTTGCTGCCAAATACCGGCTGCGTGTAGAATATCGTTGCCCCCGCAGCGGCTTTTTTGGCAACGCGCTGCGCTTCGTTCTTTCGCGTGAAAACAACAGCAGCTGCTGCCTTGAACCTTTTTTCGTCAATGCTTCGTATAAGGTCAAATATGCTTATGTCAGAGCTGGAGGCTTCGTCTCCGGTAACAGCCAATACGGTTGTGATTTCATTAACTGCGGCAGCTGCAGTGAGGGCTTTTTGGGCGCTGGCAACTGTTTTGTGGCCGCGGCAGACTTGGGTGTAGGTTATGTCGTGGGAGTGCTGTGCGAGTTTCCTGGCAACAGATATTGGGGCTGTTTTAGAGCCATAGTAGTGTGGTACGCAGTAAGAACTTATACCCTTGACCTTTCTGCCCGAATTTGTCTCTGCTGAAAGCTTAAGCATATGGCAGCCCGAAAACCGCAAACAATTTATATCTTTCTCCCAGAGGCTATGCCATTATGTCAGAAACCAAAAAACAACAACCGCAGCCGAAACAGCTCACGATAGACGAGCTGGCAACATTTTGCAAGAGGAAGGGCTTTGTTTACCCCAATTCCGAGATTTACGGAGGCATGTCGGGCTTCTTCGACTACGGCCCATTGGGTGTTGAGCTGAAGAACAGCATCAAGCAGGAGTGGTGGAAAGCCCACGTACAGCAGCGAGCTGACATTGTTGGAATTGACGGCAGCATAATAACCCACCCAAAAGTTTGGGAAGCGTCAGGCCATGTTGCTAATTTTACTGATATTATGGCCAGGTGCGGAAAGTGCGGCCATTCCGGAAGGGCAGATCACATGGTTGAGGACAAGGCAAAGGTTGCAACAGCAGGAATGAACGCGCAGCAGTTGCAGGAGCTGATAACCAAGAACAAAATAAAATGCCCCCGCTGCGGCGCTGACGCGCTGAAAATTGCGCAGCCGTTCAACCTCATGTTCAAAACAACAGTCGGCCCAAGTGAAGGCAAGGAATCGGCAGCTTATCTCAGGCCAGAGACTGCCCAGCTTATCTTTGCAAATTTCAGGCTTGTGCAGGAAAACGCGAGGATGAAGCTGCCTTTCGGCATCGCACAGATAGGGAAGGCGTTCCGTAATGAGATTTCCCCACGGGACTTTCTTTTCCGCTGCAGGGAGTTTGAGCAGATGGAGATTGAATACTTTGTGCATCCGAACAAGGTTGAGAAATGTCAGTACGTTGAAGAGTTTTATGGCTACGATTTAAACGTCTTAACTAGCGAAATGCAAAAGAAAGACAAGGAGCCCCAGCCGAAAAAGATGAAGATAAAAGAAATGCTTGACAAGAAGCTGATTCTGCCGTGGCATGCTTACTGGCTCGCGTTTGAGCATAAGTGGTTTACGAGCTTGGGTGCAAAGGCAGACAACCTGAGAATAAGGCAGCACGTTAAGGAAGAGAAGAGCCATTACGCAACCGACACTTGGGACTTGGAGTACAATTTCCCTTTCGGCTGGAAGGAGCTGGAAGGCATAGCAAACCGCTCAGATTTTGACTTGCAGCAGCACATCAAGACATCTGGCAAGGACCTGACTTATTTTGACGCCGAAACAAGCGCGAAAGTTGTGCCTCACGTCGTTGCAGAGCCGTCTTTGGGGGTCGACAGAACTTTCCTGGTGTTCCTGTTTGACGCTTATGAGTATGACAAGGAAAGGGAGAATGTAGTGCTGCACCTCAACCCGAAATTGGCTCCGATCAAGGTTGCGGTGTTCCCGCTGCTGTCAAACAAGGAAGAGTTAGTTGTGGCAGCGAAGAAAATATACGACGAGTTGAGGCAGGAGTTCAGCTGCTTTTACGACGAGAACGCCAGCATAGGAAGAAGGTACGCAAGAATGGACGAAGCCGGGACACCTTGGTGCATTACCTTCGACTTCGATTCATTAAAGGATCACTCTGTAACCATTAGAGACCGAGACAGCACGAAACAAGTAAGGGTCAAAATCAAAGATTTGGCAAATGTTCTCAATCATCTGCTTTCTGGAAAGACTAGTATTGATAAGCTTTAGTCGGCTTTGGCCTCTGCGACAGAATATCTTTAAATACAGCTCTGAATTGCCGAAGCCGTAACGGGGCTGTAGTGCAACTTGGACAGCCGGAGCATATGCTCGGTTGGAGAAATAACACACAGCGTTCGGGTGACCCTTTTTGCGAAAAAGGTTCAATCCAAAAAACGCTAAAGGGAAAGGAAGACGCTGTAGTCCGGGTTCAAATCCTGGCAGCCCCATTTTAGCTAAGTGAAAGTTCACTTTGATTGCAGTGCTTTATTTACGTTAAATTTAAGTAACAACCATTATTGCATGTCGATTAACCCTTGATTTTGGGGTATGGGGACTTCCTAAGTCCCCATCGCGGGGGTGGCAGAGCCCGGTCAAATGCGCAAGCTTCAGACGACCTTTTTACTCGCTGCGGCGAGCAAAAAGCTCGACCAAAAAACGTGAAAAGGTTGCGGAAAAGCTTGTCCCTTAGTGGGTACACGTGTTCGAATCACGTCCCCCGCATTCAACCTTTTTCCCCGCTGCGGCGGGCAAAAAGCTTGACCAAAAAAAGACGAGAAAGCTGATCCAAAAAAGCACTTATTGCTGAATCTTGGACAGCACCAGGTCTGCCCAGAAGCGATGCCCATTATCATTTGGGTGGAAGCCGTCTTTGGCTTCGGTGTGGCCGTAAGTCCTGAGTTTTGCCTTGTGTTCTGCCGGGTAAACGTATGTTACGTTTTTGTGTTTGGAGGCTGCCGTTTTCATTATTGCGGCGTATTTCTGCCACCGGAGGTTGTAAAGCGGCTTCATGATAAGCGGGATTGCCGTTGCCCCTGCAATGTCGGCAGGGCCTATGATTATCACCTTACCGGCCAGCTTGGAGTATCTTTCCATTGCAGCTTCTGTGTCGTTTTCAAATTTCCTTAAGTTGGTGAAATGGTACAGGTCGTTGGATGCGATGAAAAGCACTATGATGTCCTGCTTTTCCCTGGGAACAGCTGCCACGTCAGCCATGCGGTTGCCGCTTTTGGCAGCGTTTGTGAAGCTGACGTGGTTTTCTCTCGCCAAAGCGGATGCTATTCTCCCTCCCATGCTTGTGCTGAAGCTGCTTGCTCCCACTCCTGCTGCGACGCTGTCGCCTGCCAGGAACAGCTTGAGCTCTGGCTTTGTCTTGTTCCCGTGCTCGGTTTGGCCTGCGAATGACTGCTTTGTTAGTTGGGGGGATTTAAGGAAAAAGTGGTATCCTGAAAATAGAAGCTGCGCTACAGAGTATGCTGCAATTATTGCAAATACTATGGCCAAGGGTTTCACAAGTAGTGGGATGGCGCGGCATTATTTAAATAGTTTCGGAGGTTGTCATAGAAAAGTATTAAAACAAGCCGCTGCTGAGCCAGAAGCTGTTGAGGAAAATGGCTGTTGAGGTTTGCACTGTTTCTGGATTTGACGAAGTCGGCAGGAACATGGTCGCTGTAAGGGTGGATGATGAGGTTGTCATCTGCGACATGGGCCTGCACCTTGAGAACTACATCAAGGTTACTGAGGATGAGGGGGAGGATGTTGTCAAGCTGAACAGGGAAGTTCTAATAAAGGCTAGGGCAGTGCCTGACGACGGCCTCATCAAGGACTGGAAGGGCAAGGTCAAGGCAATCATACCCAGCCATGCCCACCTTGACCACCTTGGCGCAATCCCTTACTTGGCCCATCACTATGACGCGCCCGTGATTGGGACGCCATACACGATACAAGTCCTTAAGCATATCATCAACGATGGAGGGCTGCAGCTTAAGAACAAGCTGAAGGTTGTTGACCTGAACGGCAAAGTTAGCGTTTCAAGGAATTTGCAGGTTGAGTTTGTCAACATAACCCACTCAACCCCACACACGGCAATGGTTGTCGTGCACACCCCCCAAGGAGCGGTTGTTTACGCGAACGACTTCAAGTTTGACGACAACCCAACGCTTGGCAAGCCTCCGAACTACGACCGGCTAAGGGAGCTTGGTAAGGAGGGCGTCCTTGCGGTTTTCGTTGACAGCACAAACGCCTCTATTGATGCCAAGACGCCTTCTGAGAAGGTTGCGAAGGACATGCTCGCTGATGTGCTCCTTAGCCAGAACCACGATGGGAGAGGCCTGATTGTGACTACATTCTCAAGCCACATTGCCAGGCTTAAAAGCATTATTGAGCTTGGCCAGAAGATGGGCAGGAAGGTCGTGATTCTGGGCAGGAGCATGGCGAAGTACATTACCGCGGCTGAGGAGCTTAAGATTGTGAATTTCTCGGACAAGGCCGAGCTGGTGAGGTTTTCAGCCAAGGTGGGGAACAGGCTCAGGCAGATTGACCGCGATGGCAAGGAAAGGTACCTCATCATTTGCACGGGCCACCAGGGTGAGCCGAAGTCTGTGCTTTCAAAGATTGCATCAGGGCTTTTGCATTTCAGCCTTGGCCCGAAAGATTCAATAGTGTTCTCGTGCAGGGTGATACCGACGCCAACTAACCGGAAGAACAGGGAGCGCCTCGAGTCGCTGCTTCGCAGGACAAACGTGAGGATTTTCAGGGATGTTCACCAGTCCGGGCATGCCTCTGGCCAGGACGTGCGCTACCTGATTGAGCTCCTTAAGCCAAAGCACATCATACCGAGCCATGGCGAGAGGAAGTCAAAAGAAGCAGTGAAGCACGCAGCTATTGGCCTTGGCCATGACGGCAGAAGCGTGCACATGGCTCATGATGGGCAGCGCATCGTCCTTTCTTAGTTTCGCACAATTCTGTCGAATTCTTCAAGGTACTTCTGTGCAAGGCCGGCATTTTTCACGATGATTATGTTCTCGTCATTCCTCTCGTCAGCGTTTTTTGTTGGGTTAAAGCTTCCAGTAATTACAACCTCGCTATCTATCACGAAGAACTTGTGGTGCATTAGTTTTTTTGAGCTTTCTAGCCGCACACCAATGCCGTTTGCTGCCATCGAAGCGTGCTTGGAGTATTCGCTTCCTGTCGTGGATTTTTCTATCACTCCAGTAACCGATACCCCTTCGGCTCTTTTGAGTATTAGTTCATTGGCCAATTCCGAGCTGGTGAACGAATAGGCAGCGAAAAGTATGTTCCTGTTCGCCTTTTGCACCTCTCTTTTGACTGCTTCTACGCAGCCGTCCTCGGGGCAGAAGTGAACCTCAACAGATGTGGAGTTAAGCACTGCTGCTTTCCTCGCTGCCTTTCTGTCTGCAACTGCGGCAGCTGTAGGAGTTCTGCCTGCATCGCCTGGCTTCAGTTTTTCAAAATCGCTGCCGTAAAATCCCGCTATGGCTGTTGAGTTTATGATGAGCATGTTGTTGTAGTCGCCTCTTGCGGCTGCCGTGGGGTTAAATGAGCCCGTAACCACGGCAGCGTTGTCGATTACGCAGTATTTGTTGTGCATGATGCCGTTGGATGTTGCTCTGTAAATTTTTAGTTTGCTTGAATCAGTTACCACGGTCTTGGCTTTTTTGTCAACAACTATTTCTGCCGCAACTGTTTTTGGGATGCTGCTGATTACCGACTCGTCAGCCCTGTAAAATGCGCACCGCACAGATTCCCTTGCACCTTTTAGCTGCCAGATAAGCGCTTGCAGGCAGTCCTCTTCAGGGCAGAAATGCGCTGTGTAGTTGAAGAACTCCTCAAATGCAATTTCCTCATGCTCCCTGTTTTGCGGAAAAATTGCGGCTGCCAAGATTAGGGATGCTGCAAGTGCAGTAATTGTAGCCGCAGCCAATGCTTTATTCATGTGCAGAGGATTAGCAGTCAGGATTTTTATCCTTAAGCCCTCACTTTCAGAAAATAATCCGGCTACACCGCAATGTTTTGTTTCGGAGCCGGAGGAATTTTGCAAAAACAGGGAAAAAGCGGAAATCTTTCATAAAAATCGGATTTTATTACTTCTCCTCTTCCAGCTCAAGCCCTGACTTGTACATGGTCTCGTAGCCCTTGTGCAGCTTTACCCAAACAGTATAGAGGATTACGAATATGATGTCTGTTATCACGATGTTCCTTAAAACGACAGCCAGGTCTGCTGAAAAGAAAGCGAGGCTTCCCACTACTGTCAGGAAAGACACTATTAAGATGCCTACGAAAAAAGTGATTGCCTTTCTTTTTGTTTCCTTTTTCATGGTGTTACGCCTGTTTAAGCCAAGCTTCTTCAGCCTGCCTGCTGGCTTGGGCAAGCGCCTCGATTGTTCCAGGGTATCTTATCTGGAACTTCTGTAGTTTCTGCTTTAAATCAATGCTTTTGCCTTTCGTGTATTTAATCTTTTTTATGGCTGCATAAAGCTCCAGCTCCTTCTCGGTTACTGACTCGAAGATGTTGATCGCGCCACCTGCGGCTGTAGCAGCGGTATTGCGGCTGCTGTTTATGCTTCCGCCAGTTACTTTTTCAAGAAAGCTGGTGGCTGCCTCATCGGCGCATTTTGGCATTATAACCGCGGTGTTTGGCTGGCGCACCCTGCTGCGCTGGCTCTGGCTTGCAGGCTTTACTACTGACACGGCTGCAGCCCTGCACAGTTTTTTGGCAAGGTAAGCTGCAGCAGCGCATGAAAGGGAAGCTTTGCTCTCGCATTTAATCAAAATTCTGCTGCAGCTTGGATTTCCGTGGCCGCCATTTACCGCGTTGAGTTTCTTGCCCACTCTTTTCTCCATAACCTCAACAATGCAGCGGCTGCAATATTCTGCCCCGTCCACTGTGGCGCATTTTGAGCAGCGGCTGCAGCTCCTTTTCTCATTAGCCGGGCTCATAGGCAGTTGCGCTGCAGCCGCATCTTATTAAGCTATCCAAAAGCCAAATTCGTCAACGCACAGTTGTTACTACTCTTGTATACTCAACTACAGAAAAGCTTATATAGTAGCTATACCACTAGAAAGTAGAAAATAGTGGTTTTAAATGTGGATTTCCCAAGTCGACTGCTGTCGACTGGGTCCAATCGAGCTTTGCTCGATTTGGGTTTGGTTGAGCTTTTTTGCTTGCCAAAAAAGGTCATGATCACCTCTTTTTGCCCACGTCAGCCCCGCGAGGGGCTGCCGCAGGGTTTAGTTTTCCTGTTATTTTTTCTGTTATTTCTTGCTGGTTTTTGCCTTGACAAGGAGTTTTTTGCGTGGCTTTCTCCCGAAGGCGGATGCCGCAACAGCTACGATCACCCCTGCCGCAAATCCTGATGCGGCGGCAGCTGCTATGAGAAAGGTTGTGGTTTTGGTTGTGAAACTTTCTGCTGTTTCGCCTGCTTGAGGGCTCTCGGCTTTTCCGTTGTGGTTGAGGTATGCCTTGAGGCTGCTTAGCTCAAGGGCGTATTCCGAGTATAGCAGCGCTGAGGGCTGGTCTGTATCTTTTAGTGAGCCGGAATATTCGTAGTAGCTGTAGCTGATTATTGGGAAATCGCCTTCGTTTGTTTGCCTTACTATGCTCTCTTTGGCTGCTTTCAGCTTCTGGTCAATCAGCTTGGTCAGGTTTTCGTTTCCGCTTAGCGCGCTCAGCATTGCGTTTGCTTTTGCCTTGGCGAGGCTGGCTTTGTAAATGCATGACGCGTAGCCGCCTTGCCTGAGGTGGGAGTAAACAGGGCCGAGCTCTTCGCTGCTTTTGAGCAGCCCAGGCAGGTAAATGTCTAGGTATTGGATGTGCTCGTCTGCTTCTTGCAGCCTTGTGATGCATCCGTTCCTGAGCGATTCGTTGCGGTTTTTGTAAGCTGTCACGAAGGGAGCGGTGCCGCTTCCCTGGTATGATGTGAGGAACCTGTTCCACGCCCTGGCGCTTCCAAGCCTTTCCTTTGCAAACGCCAGCCGGTAAATCGCATCGTTGTAATTCCCGCCTTTCATGTCTTTGGCGCTGAGCTCAAGCAGCTGCCTTGCGTCGTCAAGCCTGTCCATCACAGTGCCCCTGGTCTGCATGCCTGCAATGGTTTTTGCTTCTGGAATCTCGCTTTCAAACTGTTGAGTCTCCATGGCTGTTGCATTTATTTGCTCCAATGCTTCCTCCCTGCTGAGATTCTTGCCAAGCATGAGCAGGTAGCTGTGCCTGACATTTGCGCCGAAGCACATGCTTGCTGCAGAGTAGTAGCTGCCCTTTTCCCTCTCCTTAAGCCCTCCGGAAGTTGAGTTCTTCGCTGTCTCGAGCACTCTCTTCAGGTTTTCAGTCGTCTGGTTTCCTGGCCTGTCCTTAAGTGCTGCGGTGTCAATCTCTGATGCCTTTTCCGACAGCTCGGTGCTCCTGCCGCATATCTCATCTGCCAGGTTTTCCATGACTTCGGAATAGTGCTTGTCTATTTCAAGCGCTTTTTCCTCGTCCGAGTAGTTTTTTCCTGTGAGCTGTAAAAGTGCTTCCTTGATGTCGCTCACCTCCCTTACCTCAACTCCCAGCGATTTTCCGTAGTCAGCCAAGTCAAGCAAGGCGGCTGTTGTTTTGCTTTCGTTTTTGTAATAGCGCTCCCCGCTTGGGATGAGAACCGTTGACATCCTGCTTTGCGCTGCCGCATCAATTTTTTCCTTCAGCCCACCAACCTGGCCGATAAGCCCTCCTGAATTTATTGTGCCTGTTACTGCAACAGACTGGCTTATGCTGGCGTCATCAACTGCCGCTATTGCCAATGCTGCCGCTGCAGCTCCGGCACTTGGCCCTCCGACAAGAGAGGCGTTTGCCTCTATCCTGAAAAAGAAATCGTTGCCGTCGCATCTTGAAGAAATGGCAGGCAGGCTCTCGCATGCAATCTCCTTTGCGAGCTTGAGCGATATTCTTGTGTCAAGCTTTGTTACCGGCTCGGCTTCGATGAAGACATTGCCTGTTCCCGGAGCTATTCTCAGGTAGAGGTTCGCTGTTACCCCATCTCCGGTTTCTGACACGGCAAGGAGCTTAAGGCCGTACTCTTTCTCCTCTGTTGAAGCTGCTGCGGCTATTGCAGGGATTATCAGTAAGGCAAGAATAATCGCTTGTGCTGCTGCTTTTTCCATCAGTGCGGGGAAGGAAAGTTTGTTTAAGAACTTTATGAACCGGAAGCTAAGGTGGTTTAGTCCCATCCCGCAAACTTTGGCGTGATTGAGATCATGGAAGCGATGAACATCAGCGCGAATACGATGTCGAAAGCCACTCCCCAGCTTAGTGGAACACGCCCTGATACGGTGAACACGGTAGTTATTATGAACCCCAGCATGCCTATCAGGGAGAAAGTAGCTGGCAGCGGCTCGATATGCAAGGGTAATGCTCTTGCTCTTTCCGCTGGCTTTTGCGGAACAGCCCTGCGGGTTTTCCTTCTGGCTGCTTTTGCTTTTTTCATCTGCTGCTGCCTCTTTTTTGCTGATAACCGTAACTGTTTGGATTATTGGAAGGCTGTTTTATAAATCTTTTGCCGCTGCGGGGATTGTTGGCATTGCCTGAAAAGCCTCCTGTATTTGGCTGAGCGGTGTGGGCACTGTCTTTTTCATCATGAGCCCTATGCCAAGGGCGTGGTTTGTGACGGCTACTGACTTTTGCCTGTCTGCATTGGTGCACATCGCCCTGATTGCGTCAATGTTTTCGGGAACAACGTCCGCCTGCTGGTCGATGGCTATGTGCATGCCAATCTCACCGTCGCTGTCAATGCCTATGCCTTCCTTCCAGACGCAGACCTCGTAGACGTTGCCGTTTCTGCCATTGCCACTGACTGAGAAGAGGTCTTTCAGCTTTGCTGTTGACGTCAGGCCCTTTTCCGATGAGCACAGGAGTATTCTCGGGTTGCACTCAAGCGTTTCTATCACGCCTTGCGCATCTGCTGGTTTGCTGCTTTTCTCAAGCTCGATAAAAAGCATGTGCCCGTGCATCAGCGTCATTGGCGCGATGCCTGCAAGTGTTGTGATCTGCAGGCCTGGCATCAGGCATTTCACGTCATGGGAATGGTGGCTTGGGAATCCTGTGTCCGGCACCCACGTGTTTATGATGCTGTTTTCGCCATCTGACTGGTCAGCGCTTCTCCTCACAAGGGTTGCCCTGATTTTTCTAATCTGGAAGGTGGTGTTAAGCGTGCTTATAACCCTGCACAGGGCTGTTGTGTTGCAGGAGACAACCCTGACAAGCCTCCTTCCGGAAGCCTGCTCGTAGTTGCAGTCGCTGTTGAATGAGAGCCCTGTGAGCTCATGCTTCTCGCCTCCCTGGAAAATTGCCTTGAGCTTGGGAAAGCTGCTGTAGATTGCGAGGTTTTCCTTCCCCTTGCCTTTTGGTGCGCAATCAACAACTATGTCGCACTGCTGCAGCATGTCGTTCAGGTCGCCCACAACATTGTAGCCTGCGTCCAGGAAAGGCTTTGTGCCGTTTACAGAATAGACTTTGATGCCCTTCTCCTGCGCCTCATCAATGCGGTAGTCCGGCGTTGCCTTAGTTACGCCAACAAGCTCCATGTCCGGCTGCTTCAGGATGGCATCAGCCACTCTTCTGCCAATCGTGCCGTAGCCGTTGACTCCAACCTTGACTTTTGTGATTTTTACCCACCTGTTTCTTTATTTTGTGAGCTTTAAATGGAGCAGCTTTTCCATTTCCTGCTCTTTCTTCAGGAGCTTTTCCATCTGCTTCTCCTCTTTCACAAAGTCTTCCCTTACCCTGAATCTGGGCTCGAGCTTTGCGAGTATCTCCATTACTCCGGTGTACTCGAGCTCGTTCATGCCGAGCATTGCCGGCCCTGAGAATCCCTGCTCCCTCAGAGCTAATGCCTTGTCAGCCGCCTTCGCCCTCACCGAGTCCCAGACCGGGTCAGCGTCAAACATGTCAACTCCATCAGTGAGCTTTCCGTTGTGCACGCAGAATCCCTGCGCGCAGACGATTGGCGGCCCGTCGAAGTAGCTCGCTCCCTGGCCCACCTTTACAGGCGTTAACGGCCCATTGTGGCTGCCTCTCATGAAGCCGGCAACGTAATGGCATATCTTGAACGGCGCCAGCACTTCGCCTGTTGCCGGGAACTGGCTTTGCGTCCTTACAAGCATTGGAGGGTCGTCCTTGCCTGTGTACTTTCCTGCTATGTTGTGCAGCCTGGTTGTTCCGACTGCGACTGCCTGCTCGCCTGTTGCCCTGCTGTAAATTCCCTCAATGACAAACCGGTCATTATCCCTAATTAGGGCGGCAAGCTCGTAAAGCTCCTCTGGAGCGTTAAGCTCAATGACCCTGTCGCCTTCTGTGTACGTTACATCCATTACAGTGAACTTGAATCCCTGGCTTACCTTCGGGCTCAGGATAAGGCCAGAACAGTTCATCGGGTCTGCAAAACCAAGATATAATGGAAGGTTGAACGCTCCTGCGTCGCACTTGTCAGCTGCGAAGACAATGAACGGCTCATTGGGCCTTTCATCAATCTCCATTTCAGCTACTGACGGCCCCATTCCCTTGACGTTTCCTGCGAAAGCGTCTTTGAGCATGTCCTGGCCCGCCCCATAGAGACCTTGTTCCTTGGCAATCTTTGTTGCAAAAGTGAAAGCGTCCCAGGCAATCTTGTGCACCTCAGGGCTGTCCTTGCCTTGGGTGTGCGTCATGAGGATGCCGATGTCGTCGCCAATTGAGAAGACCCTGTAGTCCATTATCCACTGGCTTTTGCCGACAAAATCCTTAATCGCAGAAAGAACCTCCTTGCTTGGCCTGACATGCCCACCGATAGAACCAATATCTGCCTTAATCAGGGTTATTGTAGTTTTCATGATTCAGCACCTCCCTTAAATAATATGATAACGTCATACGACATATGAGCTCATATTTAAAGATTGTGGTTTTGCCGAACACGCTTACAACAGCACAGAAATCTATTTAAATTAAAGCCTACAGAAGCATGCATTTGTCTATATTAATACAGTTAATAGTGTAAAAGAGGGTGCAAGTTGGGTAGCCGTAAGCAAAGAGCAGTACTTGTTGCGTTTCTCGTTTTTATCTTTACGGCTGTATTTCTCGTTTCCTCTATTTCTGCCTCTGCTGCTGTTTCAAGCGGCACAGCAATACTTAACGCCACCCATACCAGCTATATCAACTTCAGCGACGGCACTGTAAGCAACTTCTCTGGCCATGTGAAGTGGGACAACCGCTCAGGCATACCACTAAGCGCCTGGGCGACCAGCGGCACCAGCGGCTTTTTCAACGCAAGCCCTGGCAAAATTCACAGCCTTGGCCAGAAAGATAACATTACGGTTTTCAGCGTGCCTAACGGCTCTGACAAAATATGGGGCGACCACTTGTTCTATGAGAACTCAAGCGACAAGATATATGGCAGTGGCGACGGCTTTGCCGTAATTACATCTAACAACACCTACGCCTTCATAGGAGTAGTGGGCGTAACTGCTGGCGTCAACGTAACCATAATCTGGAAGTTCCAGAGCAACGGCACGAC
>CAZBFZ010000007.1:0-14453 GCA_964491245.1 uncultured Methanosarcinales archaeon | reverse complement strand
TAGTCAAATTTATATTTACGGCAGCCAACCATGCGCACATATGTTCCAGGACCGCCTCGACGCAGGCAAGCAGCTCGCTGCAAAGCTGTTGAAGTACAGAGGCAAAAAGGACGCTATAGTCCTAGGCATTCCTCGCGGCGGCGTTGAGGTTGCCTACGCGATTGCAAAGGAGCTTAAGGTAAAGCTTGGCATTGCTGTTGCCAAGAAAATTCCTTTCCCGGGCAATCCTGAGCTGGCTGTTGGGGCTGTTGCATTTGGGGGAGTAGTTAGCATGGAGGACAGCTTCGCCTTTGGCCAGGGCGTTGGCAGGGATTATATTGACGGCGAAATCAAGCGTTTGACAGCGGAGATTAAGAGGAGGTATTCTGCTTTTGGTGCTGGTTTTCCAGAAGTGAAAGGCAAAATTGCAGTTGTTGTTGATGACGGCATGGCGACAGGCCATACGGTATTGGCAGCAGTGAGGGCGGTTAAGAAAGGCAAGCCGAAGAAAATCGTTGTGGCAGTCCCTGTATCATCGCGGCAGGCGACCGACTTGGTAAAAGCAGAGTCTGATGACGTAATCTGCCTTGACATTCCATACTACTTCATGGCTGTGGGCGAGTTTTACAGGAGCTTTCCGCAGCTGGCTGACGAGGAGGTTGTTGAGTATATCAGGAAGTTAAAAGTTTCTTAGCTGTTCAGCGGCTTATTTTGGGTTTCTTCGCTTTTGGCTTGGTTTTTTTGGCTTCATCCTTGATTCCCTCTTTTTCATCAGCAATAGCATTGGTTGCCGCGGCGGCAATAACTGCTGCTTGTACGTTGTTCTTGTTTTTCAGCTCAGGATTCGCTAGCTCTTCAGCGACCCTTTTGAACGTCTCCACCTGCTTTTCGGACAGCGAGCCAAAACGCAGGTAGTTTGACTTTATGCTCCTGAGAAACGATGATTCCTCATAAAGCTTGTTGTCAATGTCGAATAGCTTCCTGAACTTCTCATCTGTTATTGGCTGGCTGATTTGCCTCATTGAGCATGCCGTGCAGATGGGAAACTGCCCCCTTGCACTTATCAGAACATGGTTTTTCCTGCAGATTGCGCACAGCTGCTTGTACTTTGGTCTCCACGCCATTCCTGTGCCGAAGTGGCAGCAGCTATATTAACTTAGTGATTGCAGCAAATTTTTTATATTCGTAAGTGTGTGCTCCTTTGGGTGATGGTTATGGAAAAGCTGAATGGTTTGTTCGCTGCTGTGCTGAGAAAAGCCGAAATAGTCCTAAGGCCGACTTCTGCGCTTGCCCATTGCGACATTCCCTGCGGGATTTACGAGACAAACACCATGGCTACGGCGGCAGATACGGTTGCGAAAATGATGGAAAAGATTGCCGAGCTTAAGGGCATGGAGCTTGAGCAGCGGAATAATTTTGTCCGGATGGTTCACGTCAAGGAGGAGCACGCGCAGCTTTGCAAGGAGCAGATTCTGATACTGTGGACTGACTACTTCAAGGAGGAGCACCTCGCGAAGTTCCCGGATTTGCATGTGAAGGTGTGGAAGGCAACAAAGCTTTGCTCCCAAGCCAAGCGCACTGTTGACCTGAGTGTTGCGCAGCAGCTCAGGGCAGCAGTCTCTGATATTGCGAAAATTTTTGCGGAAACGAAGAAGTAGCTGGCGGCAGCAATGGTGATGTTTCCCCGCATTTTGCCTTTTTCTGTACATATCGTCAGGGGTCACAGCATGCAGCCAGGCATAAAAGAAGGAGAGAGGGTCGTTGTTTTTGAGTGGGCTTATTCTGTGTCGCAACCGAGGATTAACGATGTTATAGTCTTCCGCGGCAACGACAAAAATGAATACGTGAAAAGAATAACTGCGGTTGCTGCCAACAGGGAAAGCTTCTTTGTTGAAGGCGACAACAAGAGTGATAGCAAGAAAATGCCTCCGGTCAGGAAGAGCGCTGTGATTGGGAAAGTTGTTGCGAAGTATTAATAGCCCCGCCCGGATTCGAACCGGGGTCCCCAGCTTTCTCCATGTGGATTTCTTGGTTGAGCTTACTTCGGCTTAAAGCCGAAGGATGTCAACCGCTGTTGACATTCTTTGCTTGCCAAAGAAGGTCATGCCAAAGGCTGGTGTGTTTGACCGCTACACAACGGGGCTATAACGAGTTTGTGGTCATAGCTGCTTTTAAAATGTTGCTGTCCACTGGACACGCTCGCTGCTACGAGCTATCCATTGCCGTTTTTCCGGGGGCGCTTTTGTGAGCTGCAGCGAACAAAAGGGTCCACTGGACACTGGACAAGTGTGCGGCAAAAGTATTAATACTATTAAAGCTGCAGCGGTAATGATCTATAATGTATAAGGGTAAAGCCAGCTACCTGAACAGATTGTACTCAAAGATGAGCTTCAAGACAGTGGAGTACTCTGAGAAGCTGTCAGGCTCCTCTCCGCCTTCTGTGTTCATCGGCCGTTTCGGGTATCCCAGAGTGGCGGTTGGGCCGTTGCTGACTGTGGAGCAGGGCGACAGCAGCATCCTTGACCTGCCTGAGGAGTGGCTTCCCAGCAATAAGACAGCTTCTGACATTGTTGATTTCAGGATGAAGCTCATCAGGGGAAAGCAAACTGTGAATGTGAAGGATTCTGCTGATGAGAAGAAGATTGTTTCAAAGCTGCAGGAGATTGCTCTTGCGAAGAACCCGCTCGAGATGGAGGCAGAGTTCAAGAAAAAGCCCGTTGGCAGGTATTTCCACGAGGAAGTCCAGCCGTTCGGGCCAAGCGCCACGCTCAAGGAGCTGAGCCTTGGCAACAGCAAATTTAATCCGCAGCTTGAGAAGGCGCACTATGACACTGACTTGAAGGCGAAGGACGCTGTCATCCAGCTTTACGGGAAAGGCGTGCTCTTTTCAGCAATCCAGAAAGCGTTCAGCACTGGCGCTTTTGGGCTGGAAAAGAACCGGAAACTTGTGCCCACTCGCTGGTCAATCAGTGCTGTTGACAGTGCTCTTTCCAGTCATTTGCTTGAGGAAATCAAGGCGTATGGCGCAATTGACGACTTCAGGGTTTACGAGTCAACCACTCTGAATAACAGGTTTGTTGTCATACTCATGCCTACTATGTGGCGTTACGAGTGGATTGAGGCGTTTTTTCCCAGCATAGTGGGGGATAAGCTTGAGATTTTCGGCGACCATGAGCGCTTTGCCAGGAAGACAGAATATTCGGCGGTTGGCGGCTGCTATTATTCGGCAAGGCTTGCGGTGACTGAACTATTGAGAAGGGAGAAAAAGCAGGCTGGCGTTATCATCCTTAGAGAAGCTTATCCTGGGTATATTCCGTTGGGCGTTTTTAATGTTCGCGAGAACGTTCGCCGGGCTATGCAGCTGGGCTGCCAGAGGTTTGAAACTTTCAATGCTGCCTTAGCTTACGCTTCTTCGCGGCTGAAGCTGAAGTTCGGAACGTGGCTTCAGCACAGCACCTTGCTGAGGGAGGAGTTCTTGCAGAAGCGCCTGAAGGATTTTGCCGCGGCTGCAACCGCTGCGGTTGTTTAGCAAGTTTTATATACAAGTATAGCAAAATATGCTTTCTTCAGGTGTGCGGTTTGGGTAAAAGAGGCAGGTTAGTTAATTTAGCGGTTTTTTCCTTGCTGCTGCTATCTGTGTTGTCAGCAGGCGCTTATGCTGCCGATTATGTTGCAAAGGTCCAGCTTTCGCTTGAGAAGTCGTTTTACGGCCCTAACGAAAATGTCCTCCTGACGGGCAGCGTTCTTCTCAGCAACTTATCCGCCAATGACACAAGCTTTGCTCCTGTCTCAGGGGCCTCAGTTAACGTTTCCATCAGCAACTCTTCTGTCAACGGCTCGGTGCTTCGGGCGAACTACACGCTTAACACGAGCGCTGAGGGCTCGTTTAAGTCGAGAAGCGACCTTGTCCCTTCTGGCATAATAGTCAGCACCCCATATGGCGATGGGTATTATAACATCAGCGCCTCTTACCTTGACCCGAACAACGTGGAGTGGAAGGCAACTGGCGTGATAAGGGTCTTCACAAGCTCCATTGACTACATCTCAATAAGCCCTGAAAAGGCAAGGTACTATGCCGGCGATACTGTGCCAATTAACCTGAGGGCTCTGCAGGAGGTTGGCGACAGGAAGGTTGCCTTGGCAAATGTGAGCATTAACGGCTCCTTGCGCTACACAAACCGCACTGTTATTTCAACCTTTTCATGCATTACTAACAACGGCGGGGTTTGCGTTGTAAAGATAACAGCGCCTTCAAGAGCAGGCACTTACCTGCTTGAAGTGAACAATTTCCTGAGCATTTCCTATTTTACGGTCGTTCCTTTCGAGGCATTCGTTTACGTCAAGGACTCCACTGGCGAGAGCTTTAAGGAGATCCTGAAAGCCAACGAGCAGGCATCGGTTGAGGTCAATGTAAAGTCAAACGGCTCAGCTCCCACAGGCGAGTTCGTATTCAACGGCACAATAACAGATTCCAGCAATAAGGTCGTGGCAAACATCACCTCAACCGCTTTGGACAGCAACAACTCCTACACGAACAGGTTTTCCTTCACCATTACCAACGCTTTTGTGAACGGCGTCTATTACGCGTCTGTGACTGTCTACAGGACAGGCACGACTAACAAGGTCAGCACATCAACATCATTCCAGGTGAGGTCGTGGAGCTTGGCTGTCAACAAGGGCTCAAGGAATTCCGGTTTTGAGTACGAGTACACAACCTTCCCGGAGAAGAATGTCTCGTTTGAGATTTTTCCAAAGGAGTATGAGAACGGCACCGTCATAACAGGGCTCAACAGCACCCAGTTCAACATCACGCTCGCCAGCAAGACTGGGAGTGTGCTTGCCGTGGGCAACGCAACATACAATGCCTCGTGCAGCAGCTCGGGCTGCTACGAATTTACCCTTGCGGCGCCAGCTGCGGCGGGGAGATACCTGCTGTCTGTTTCGCTCAATCACAGCAGCGAGGTTCAGACGGCGCACAGGCTTGTGAGCGTAACCACAACCTCTCTTTCGGCAACGCCAAGCAACCAGGAAGGCCAGTTTAAGGAGCTTTTTGGCACATCAGAGGCCGTTTACGTCTCATTGTCTGCGAATAGTATCAATTCCAGCATTAACATCACTGACGTGCTGGTGGAGTCTGTTATTTACCAGAACGGCACAAAGTTCAACTTCAGCGAGGTTGCCTTATGGGACAATGTCAGTTCGAACAATTCTGTGCTTGAGTGGGCTTGGAACGGCTCTGCCCAGCGCATCAAGCTTGACGCTCCAAAAACAGGGGGGAATTACCTTGTGAATGTTTTCGTCAACAATCGCTCAGCTGCCGCCAGCGCAACTTTTTCCGTTAACCCGTATACGGTTTGCGGCGCTGCGAAGAGCACAGCAGGCTCAGTTGACAGCTCAACCAGCTTCTACGTGTGGCAGTACAAGACAACCGACACAGTTTACCTTGAGCTTAAGATTACCCAGGCGCAAAATGGTGTGGGAAAGGCGGCTGCGCCGAATGGAACCTTCAGTAGCTCTTATTACGGCATGGGAATGGCATGTTATGTTGACACTACAAAAACGCAGGCAATAACAAACGCCACCCTTGTGGTTGAGGAGGTTGTCAACCTCCAGACCTCTGCGAAGGCAACGCTGAACACCTCTGCCACTGCCTGCTCTGCCGATGACAACTCAGGAACATACACCTGCACCGTGACCCCCAATACAAAATGGGACGGGGGAAGGTATTCTGTGAAGCTGAAGATAACCGGCGCTGACGGCGACACAGTTGACAGGGCTGACAGCATATTTGAGGCGAGGGCGTTCTACCTCTGGGCTTACAGCAACTCCTGGACTAACAAGCCGACAAGCAACATAACCTACAACGTCCAGTTGTACGAAGCCGGAACAAACTGGTGGAGCAACCGGGGAGGCAGCACAGGAGGCATAACAGGCGAGGTTGCCATACAGAAGGTTGAATACAACGGCAAGGACGGAGAATGGCTCTGGCCTCCAATTGACATCGGCTACAACACCACAGGCCTCAACGCTTCTAACATCTCAAACGGCAGGGGCTCCTTCACTTTGACAACCGACAGGCTGCCAAGAGGAAAGTGGGAGCCGGGCTACTACGTTATTACGATAAAGGGCACCAACACGGCAAATGGCGAGAGCGATTATGGCCAGGCCTGGCTTGGCATCAAGCAGTGGGAAACGTACGCAAGCCCTGTTGACACCTCAGGCACCGGCACAGGCATACAGTACAAGGACTCGTTTGGCACAAAGGAAAACGTGACGCTTTTCGTCCGCATAACAAACGCTGGAGATTGGAGCGACAGCGGCAACACCAACCTTGCCGGAGGGGCTAACGTGACCATTGGCGTGAAGAAGCTGCAGTACTACAAGGGCGGGTCCCAAACCGAGCTGAATAAGTCAGCCTATACATTCTCGCCTTTCAATGTTACAACATCAAGCCCGTGGTATTACAGCGGCAACTCCGGCACCCACAACAAATACTTCCTTAATATTACCCCTTCAGGCAGGTGGGACGGCGGATATTACAACGTCATCCTTGACGTTAACGGCACAGAGACAGGCTACGGCTGGTTTAACGTCATTGCATTTGGCGTTGACACTCAGCCGACAGATTCCTCTGGCGTGTACACCTACTCGTCCAGGGGCAGCGGACCGAGGTACTTTAATGTTACCACCACAAAGAGCAAAAAGACATACTACAGCTATTACAAGGCAAACGACTACATAAACACCACTATAAAGGACATGGCGCTGAGCGTGTGGAGGGAGGATACATGGGAGTCGGAGAAGCTCAACTATCCTGAAGACCTCAATGTTTCGCCATACTGGGTAAATGGCAGCGCCCTGGTCATGGTCAACAAGACAGGCAGCTGGCTTGCGGGCTATTACTGGGGCGAGATTACCATGCAGGATGCCGAGAATTCCACAAGCACAGGCTACCTGTGGTTCAGTGTAAGGTCGTTCAGGGTGGACACCTCATTGCGCAACTACACTGTTGACACCGATGCCAATGTGTCTGTGGACCTTAACACCAGGCAGCCGGACTGGGGCAACAACAGCGTTGTCTCCGGCAACTACACCATAGCCAGCATATACGAGGATGTATGGTCTGGCTCTGGAAGGAGCAGAACAACATACACGAATTACAGGCCGAACAGCACCGACACGTTTAACGGCACAACAATCCTTAACGTCACTCCAAACTCCGGAAGCTGGGGCTCAGGCAGCTATGGCGGCTACCACTACCTTACCGCTGTTGTCAAGGACAACGCCGACAACACCACCCAGACGGGCTGGATATCATTCAGGGCCGTTCCCTTCTCAATAACAATTGATGCCATTCCAAACCAGTACTCATTTACCCAGACAAGCAACGTGACAGTGAATGTCACAGTCAAGAAATCAGCCAGTGGTGGTGCAACTCCGGCCAACCTGACAAGGGCATTCGAGTACACTTACCCGACACAGACAGAATATGGCTTCACAGTCGGTGGCTGCACTTCCTCAGCCAACGGCAACGCATGCCAGGTCAATGGAAAGCAGAACATCACCCTGGTTGCGCCCTCTGGCGGATGGTCTGCCGGCTGGCACTACATCAACCTTGAGTTTGTGGCTCCTGGAGGGGGAAGCAAGACGCAGGCCGATGGCAGCGCATGGTTCAATGCAGTGCAGGCTTACGACGGCTACTTCAACAATGTTGACGAAGGAGGCCTCAGCTACAAGTACTACTTCGGCTTTAACGATAATATCACGATAAAGATAATTGTCAGGAACTCAAACTACGTGCCCCAGCAGGTCAACATCACGCAGGTTGAAATGTCCGAGGACGGCGACAGCTGCTGGTATGAGGGCTGCAAGGCATACGGCAACTACTCATACAACGTGCTTAACGGCTCAGGCGGCAACGAGATAAAGGGCAACGGCACCATAAGGATTCTGCTAAACAGTTCCCAGTGGAAGAGGGGCCAGCACTCAATAAAGGCAACGGTTTCCGGAAGCGCAGGCACTGCGGTGATAAAGACCGGCTATGTGCACGTGAAAGACACAGCGGCGATTAACGCCACTATAGTCTCACCTGAGAACGGCCAGGTCATAAACGCCACGACTTTCCTGTTTAACGCGACCACCAACAAGGACGCAAGATGCTACCTAACTTTGGTGAATTACGACCAGTTCTCCAACTGGTACTGCTATTCCGGAAACAGCGGAAATGCGAGCACAAAAGGATGCAACAGCACACGGTTCAATGGCAGCACCGCATATTACCAAGGCGTGAGCTCCCCTCCATGGGGCAGCATGAACACTGGCGGTCAGGTGCACCATTACAACTTCAACACAGAAGGCTGGACCAACCAGGACTACGGTATTAAGATGTGGTGCAATGACGCTGACTGGAACTTGGCTGAGGCAACTGTTGCCTTTACCCTTAACGCCTCAGTGGCAGCAAGACCGGTAACGGTTAACCTTTCAAGCCCTGCCAACTCGGCAACGGTGAACACGACAAACATAACATTCATGTACAACGTGACTGGCCCTGCAAGGGCTAACCTTAACTGCAGCATCTACATAAACGTGAGCAACACGTGGAAGGTTAACACAAGCTCAAACTTTACCATGGCCGCACTTTGGAACAACGTGGCAACGCCCGTGAACATTACCGGCTTCAACAACGGCACCTACATCTGGAACACGTACTGCTACCACACCACAAACACCACCAACGCCGCATGGGCGGCTGCCAACTTCACTTTCACAACTGCCATTAACTCCACCGCTCCTGCCGCTGTCAACACCACTGCGATAAATGTCACGCTTAACAGCCCGCTAAACGGCTCAACGGCAAACACCACAGGCACAACATACAATTACTCCATCGCCAATGTCGGAAACGCGAACTGCAGCCTGTACACCAACACCACAGGCTCATGGCACCTCAACAGCACAAACAGCAATATCCAGGCAGGAACACCGAAACAATTCGCAACATCAAGCGGTATAAGCGCAGGCAACTACATCTGGAACGTGTACTGCACTAACTCGACAGACTCGACAAAAGCCGGCTGGGGAAGCAGGGGAAACTTCACGTTCAACGCTGTTAACAACGCATCCAGCACGCCTGTTGCGGTCAACCTTTCAAGCCCCGCCAACAATTCAGTTCAAACGTCCTCGCCTGTTGTGCTCATCTATAACGTTTCGGGCCCGTCAGGCATGACCTGCGCGTTGTGGAGCAACTCCACAGGAGTGTGGAAGGCAAACATCACAAACACCTCGGCAGGGCCTGGGCAGCATAGCGGCAGCCACTCCTTCGCGAACGGCAACTACACCTGGAACGCGAGGTGCGAGGAAAACACCAACAGCAGCAACTACGCCTGGGACCTGAACCGCACGTTAGCCGTTGAGATTGCCAAGAACATAACAGTCAGCTTAGCAAGCCCTAAAAACAGCTCAAGCGCTAACGCCAGCACAATCAACTTCATGTACAACGTGAGCGCATCCTCTGTTTCGACTGTCAACTGCACGGTATGGGGCAACTTCACAGGCGCATGGGCAGCCAACTTCACAAACGCGTCATTAAGCACTGCGAACAACATTACTGCCCCTCTGACAGCAACCTACTTAAACCTCAGCACCAGCGATTACCTGTGGAACACAAGGTGCATTGACGCAGCAGACAGCTCAGTATTCGCCTTTGCAACATACAACTGGACATTCAGGAGGAATTCATCGTAAATGAGGCCAATGAAAATGAAATGCAAAGCTTTGACGCCAAGAATCGCAGCTGCCGTGGCTGCAGCTGTTTTCGCGCTGCTGCTGGTTCCGCAGGCACTTGCAGCGCTGCAGGTTACCGCTTTTTCGTGCAACGGCGAGTCAGGAACAGTCAACATCCCGAATAATTTGCCATTCACTTGCACCGCGACAATCAACAACCCTGACGACTCCACTGCCTCCCTCGGTTCTGTCAAGCTTTACATTGACGGAACATGGGCGACGCAGGCTTACGATGCCGCTGGCTTTACTACCTCGCTGAGCACAGGCGCCTCAACCACGGCAGTTTTTGTTGACGTCACTCCAACCACTCCGGGAAGCCACAAGTTCTCCTACATCTTGCTTGACGGCGTATCAGACACCTTTGTTGCCGATACCGTAGTCAACGTGATGGACATAAGGGTTTCAAAAGTAACAGCCAACGTCTCCTCTGCAGCGCAGAACTCAAATTTCACCGTAACTGCTGAGCTCTCAATTGGCGGGGCAATGGCCGTAACCGTAACCATAGACCCGTCTGACTGCGCACTGGCAACAGGCGAAACCGCCTCAAAAACAATCGGCTCGCTCAGTGAGGGAAGCCAGAGCAGCGTTTCCTGGATGCTTAAGATGGGCGCCAATGACTGCTCCTACACTGTGAGCGTGGAAGGGACCGGCTCCGGAAGGGTTACTGATGATGTTTCCGGCAGCGTCACGTCAACCACAACAAGCGGCGGCCCTGGCTCAAGTTCCAGCAGCAGTGGTGGCGGAGGAGGCGGGGGAGGCGGAGGAGGCGGTGGGGCAGCTCTTGTTGATGAAAGCGTGCTGCTAAGCTCGATACCTGCAGGGAGCGTTGGGACTTTCACGTTCAAGAAATTCGCAGACATCGCTGTTTATGAGGTTGCCTTTACAGCCAGCGTCAACCTTGAAAACGCCAAGCTGATTGTGAAGGAGGCGCGGCTTTCAAGCTCATCTCCCCTTCCAACTGAAAAGCCAAGCGAGGCAGTTTACAAGTATTTCTCAGTGAACAGGGAAAAGGTCGGCAATGACCAGACAAGCGATGTAAAGATAAGGTTCAACGTGCCCAACAGCTTCCTTGAGGATGAGAAAGTCATCCCCGAAAGCATTGTTCTGAAGAAGCTTGTTAACAACAGCTGGGTTTCCAACCCGACGACAATGCTTGGAAAGTCAGGCAAATTCACCAGCTACGAAGCAAGCGTTCCTGGGCTGTCTACCTTTGCAGTAGTCGGGGAGAAAAGGGCAGGGGCTGTTGTGAAGAAGGTGGAGCAGAAGGAAGAGGAGGAAACTGCGGCTGAGAAAGCCGCTGCCGAAAGGGCTGCTGAGGAAGCTGCCAGAAGAGCTGCTGAGCAGCAGGCACTGTCACAGGAGAAAGGCGCTGCTGAGAATTTTGCGGAAAAGATTGGAGGCCTTGGCTCTTCGGCGAAGATAGTTGGGACGCTTGTTTTAATACTGGCTGCCATATTGATTATCATCGAGATCATGCACTTCACGCACAGGAAGATGCCTAAATTGAAGCTGCCAAAGATCCCGCCGCCTCCTGTGATTCCGCAAAAGAAATAAGAAAGAACAAGTGGAATAAACGCTGCAGCCGCATGGGTGGCATTATTAATTTCTCTGCTTATTCCCCCTTTTCCCTTGCTATGTCCACTATGTCCTTCGGCGTGAGCAGCGCCACTCCCGCCTCCTTGCCTATTATCTCCACCTGGACTATCTTGTCAGGGTTGTCAAGGTCAACATTTTTCCTTTCCACTACGTCAGTCAGCTTTATGATGAGCTTGACTCCTTCAAGCTTGTCCCAGTGCCTTTTGTTCAGGCCCATCTTCCACTTCTCGTTCTGGCCAATGCCTGCGGATGCTGCCCTGATTAGCTTCTGCATGGCTGAGACATCGGACTGGCACCAGCTGTCGATTGGCGTGTAATGGTGCGTGACCGCAAACAAATTGGGGTTTTTGCTGCACAGGTTTCGTATCTTTGCAGCTGCTGCCCTTGCGTTTGAAACAGCCACTTTGAACAGGCCTTCCACTTCCGTCTGCCCAATCTGGGGCTTTTCGCCCGCCTGCTTCAGCACCTCGCGAAGCTCAAGCTCGGCCGTTCCCCTGTGGTTCGGGTCAAAGGTGACTATCATGTTGGCCTGTCCCTTGAGCGGTGTTGAGCCCAGAGGCGCTTGTTTTGCCTTTACTGCCGCCTTTGGCCTTGCTTTTGCCTTCTTAGCTACCTTAGGCTTCGCCTTTGCCTTTTTTGAGGCAGTTCGTTTAACAGCCTTACGCGCTGGCTTTCGTGCTGATGCCTTTTTCCTGCCGGATTTGCCTGACCTGCCAGACTTAGACTTTTTAGACTTGCTTTTTCCTTTTTTAGCCATGAACATTCACCCCCTAGATTATGTTCGATTATAGCAGCTGCCGGAGTGGTTCGATTATATTAACTTTTCGTTTTGTCGACTACTTTCTGGATGCTGCCTCTAGCTCGCTGAGAAACCTTACTATAGTTTTTGCCGCGTTCTCAGGCTGCGTCCTCAATACCTCAACAACCTTTGCCAATACGTCGCCTTCGTAAGCTGCTGTTGAAGTCAGCTTCGCATCAACCTGCTTGCCTTTCTTAACAGCCGCCTTCCATTTCTCAAACAGTTCCTCAACCCTTCCAGGGACCTGGCTCGGCTCGCAGTTCAGCAGTTTTGCGGCTTCTGCGATTATGTTTTCCTTCTCGGCTGCTGCTGCTGATTCTGCCCTGCCAGCAACGTATTCCAGCCTTACGATTCCGTCCTGTATTTTGCTGCTTCTGAGAATCCTTATCCTGCCAACTTCCGCGGTGTGGTTTAGGTGTGTGCCGCCGCATGCCTCAACATCTAAGCCTTCGACATCAACTATTCGCAGCAGTTTTCCAGGAACTACCCCTCCCTGATATATAGAAAAGCCGTACCGCTGCTCTGCCTCTGTCCTCGGCACAAACGATTTGTGAACTGGCACGTCAGCAGCAATAATTTTGTTTGCCTCGCCTTCAATTTGCTGAAGCTGCTGCTCTGTGAGCTGTTCATAGTGGGTAATGTCCAATCTTGCCTTGTCAACGAACTTTGCAGCGCCCGCCTGCCACACGTGATTTCCAAGAATCCTTCGGCAGATGCCATTGAGAATGTGCGTTGCTGTGTGGTGCTGCGCCAGCTGCTGCCTCCTTTCCCAGTTAATCTTGCAGTCAACTTTTTGCCCCGCCTTTAATCCTCTGCTGTTGCTGCTTAAAACGTGCACTACAACGTTTCCCTGCTTGAACACGTCAGCAACCTCGCAGCCGCCCATCTCTCCAATGTCGTGCTCCTGCCCTCCTGATGTTGGGTAGAAGTATGTCTGGTCAAGCACTACGAACTTGTCGTCAATTATTTTCATTATCGTTGCAGTGAAGTTCACAGCAGTGTAGTCGCTGTAGTAAAGCACCTTCGTTGCCGGAATATCGGCTAGGCTGAGCTTTTCGTCCCGTTTTGTCGCGGTTGTTGAAGCTGCTGCGGCCTTTTGCGCATTCTCGTGTCTCTCCGCAATCATCGCGTAGAAGTTATCCGGCACAGCAACATCTTTTCCAAGCTTTTTTGCCTCCTCCTTAATCATGTTGGGGCTTATTCCGTTGCTGTCGTACAGCTCAACAAGTTTTTCCTCTTTTATTTCCTCGTTTTTGCCAAGGATGTGTTGCACAATCTGGGCGCTTCTCTTTTTGGTTTCGGCAAATTTTCTCTTTTCAACAGCCAGTATTTCAGCCACTTCATCCAAATTTTCGCTGAGCTCGGGAAACTGTGGCTTCAGGTATTCGGCATGCAGCTCGCAAAGTTTTGGCAATTCGACATCCCAGCCGTAGCTGTCGATGAATGCGAGCGCCCTCCTCAAAATCACCCGTAAGTTGTAGCCGCCTGCGACGTTGCTTGGCAGCACACCATCACTCAGCGCAACAAGCAGGCTTCGGGAGTGCTCGGCAACAGAGTAGAGGGCCGACAGCGGCAGTACTGTTCTTTTCAACTCGGCAGCAGTGATGCCTATTTTCTCTGCTACCGTTTGCCAGGCCTTGTCAATGTTTTCCACTTCGTCAACATTCAGGTAGCTGCTGTACGGCAGGAATTTTTGCAGCAGCTGCGGCTCAACCTTAACTCCGGTTATCTCCTGCAGCTTCCTGACAACGGTTGGAAAGGTGGTTTCATAGCTGGTTGGGGCAGCTCCCGTGAACCAGGCGTTCCTCTCCTGCCCCATTCCCATATCAAGGACTTTCAGCTTCAGCTCTTTTGGAGTGCCACTGCTTACGTCGTATATCATGTAAACCTGGTTTCCGAGCTCCAATCCCCGGCTGAAGTATTCCATGCAGGGCCCCATGTTTCCCCCTCCTGCCCAGGCATCCTCGTGATAGGTTATTTCCTCATTGGGCAGCCCCAAGCCATCGCGCAGCCACGAATGAATATCCCGGAAATAGTCAGATTGCTTCCACTTCTCAGGCGGCATAAAGGCATGCTGGCCAATCATAACAAAGCCTGTGTAGTGGGCTCCTGTTATTCCCACATTATCGATATCGTTGAATCTCAGGCAGAACTGCGGCACAACCAATGGATTGGCTGGCGGCTCAACCTCTCCAGAGACAACGTACGGCTGGAAGTCGTAAATTGAAGCTGCAACAAAATCCGTGTCGGTCCTCCAGCGGCTGGCCACAGGGTAGCGTTTTATCGGGGTGTAGCC
>CAZBFZ010000006.1:0-14871 GCA_964491245.1 uncultured Methanosarcinales archaeon | reverse complement strand
CTGGGCCTGGTCTATGACGCTGCTGACGAAAATCTTCAGCCTTGCATCTGCTTCTGATATTTTTTTCAGCGCCAGCTTGACAGCCAGCCTGTGCTCGGCAAAGTTGAAGGTTTCCAGCGCAGATTTTGCCTTTGTAAGCAGCCTAGCTATTTCATCAGCGTCAAGCCTGCCCTTTTCCATGGTCTTGGACAGGGCGTACATCAGCACGGCAATGCCCAGCGAGTCCTCGTCCTGGAATATGGAGGCGTTGTGGATGACGTTGTTGCTCAGCTCCTTGACCCTGAAAGCGTCTCCCTTGTGAAGCGCCTCTATGCCCTGATTTAGAACGCCAATAATGTCCTGCCGCACAACCTCTTCCATAGGCTATTTCGGAAGGCATTTACTTATTAATCTTTTCGCAGCCGCAGTCACAACAGCCAAAACAAAACCTTTTTATATCTCTTTCCGGAATAAGTTGAAGTTGTAAAAAACAGCTGCTGTAGCCACCGCAGCGACGAAAAAAAAAGGTGCGAAGCCGAGTAGGGAAAAACAATGATTAATGCGATACAGAAGTTCGTACAGAAGATTCTAAAGGATTTGTTCAGGAAGAAAAAGCACGTGAAGCTTGGCCTCTATGGGCCTCCGAACGGGGGCAAGACGACCATTGCAAACCGCATCTGCCAGGACTGGCTCGGAGAGGACATGGGGATAGTCAGCTCCATCCCGCACGAGACGCGGGAGATTAAGATTAAGGAGCAGATTAACATCAAGTCGGGGAAGAAGGAGCTTTCCTTCAACCTTGTTGACACTCCAGGGATAGCCACAAAGATAGATTATGAGGACTTTGTGAAGCACGGGCTGAGCGTGAAGAAGGCAAAGGCCAGGGCAAAGGAGGCCACAAAGGGGGTAATAGATGCCATTAAGTGGCTTGATGACATGGACGCTGTCGTAGTTGTGCTTGACTCGACGTATGACCCGTACTCTCAGGTTAACATAACAATAATAGGCAACCTGCAGGCAAGGAACATTCCTGTGCTGATAGTTGCCAATAAGATGGACCTCAAGAAATCCGACATTAAGAAGGTTGAGGCTGCCTTCCCGCAGTACAAGATAGTTGGAATCTCCGCCAAGTACGGGAAGAACATGGACAGGTTTTATGAGGAGCTGTTCGGGCTTGTGGACTAAACGGTGATAAGAAAAATGCTGACGCTGCAATTCGTGCCTTACGAGGAGATTGAGGGGCTTGGCTCAAATGAGCGCATCAAAAAGCTCCTGGGCCTTGTTAAGGACGAGAGGATAGTTGTGCTTGAGGGCAGGCTGAGGAAGGAAGAGGAGGCCGAGCTTATCAGGAAGACAATGGAGGAAATCAGCGAGCGCTTCAAGGGCATAGAGCTTTCAGTGATCTATCCTGACAAGAGGAAAGGCACACTTGGCAAGACCATAAAAAGCGGCATTGCAGACGTGCTCCTCGGCCAGCGGCAGGGCCTCACTGTTCTGGGACCTGCATCGCTGATTAAGGAGATAAGGAAGGACCCTAACAAGATTCAGCTCTTCACGCAGGAAAGGAAGAAGGGCAGGAAAAGGAATAGGTGAAAAATGCCCCACCAGTGCGTCAGATGCAACACTTTCTACGAGGATTTGACAGAGGATATTCTTAAGGGGTGCAAGTGCGGGGGAAAGCTGTTCTTCTACATCAAAAAGGAGAGCCTTAACAGGGCAAAGCAGATGGTTGTCAGCCTTTCCGACAAGGAAAAGACCCAGATAGAGCAGGACGTCCTTGACATAGTCGGTCCCACTTCTTCAGATGAGCCGGTTGTGCTGGACCTTGAGTCGATAAAGGTTACCAAGCCGGGAAAGTATGAAATCGACCTTGTGCACTTGTTCAAGGGCGACCCTGTGATTTACAAGCTCGACGAGGGCAAGTACATCATAGACATAATAAAGAGCTTTGCCGCGGCGAAGAAGTGAGTTTTTTCATCTCACTTCCCGCTCACAATCTCAACAACATCCCGGTTCTGCAAAACATGGTCTTTTCCAACAGGCAGCCTCTTCTTCACATCAATTGCCCGTATGAAGTTTTTGCCGAAGTCAGTGTGCAGCTTGAATGCGAAGTCAAGGGCTGTTGTCTTTGGCGGCATGAGGAAGCAGTCAGGCAGCACCCTGCCGAACTGGTCTGACAGCTTGTTGACCCCTCCTGGGAAGATTGCGACGTATCCAAGCAGGTCGAACAGCGCGGCATTCAGCGCCTGCTGCACGCCTGTGTTTCCATACGCTTCCAGAACACCGGTTTTGATAAATTCCAGTGCATCACGCTGCTGCTGCGATAATTTTGCTGCGTCAGCAATTTCAAAGCTGCTGTCCCCCTGGACATACTTGATAAGCCCTGCCTTTGCAGCCATTTTCAGCGTAAGCTCTGAATCTGCGCTGCACGGGATTATTTTGTAATCTGGAAATTCCTGCTGCAGCCGCTTGATGTTCCCAGCAGATTCTGGGATGTCGCACTTGTTCGCAGCAATGAGCAGAGGCTTGGTTTTCCTCCTGAGCGCAGTGGCAAAGCTTTTCAAATCATCGTCTGACCACTTCAGCGGGTTTTCAGCATCGAGCTTCAGCCCTTCCATTATGTTCTCAACAGCAGCTGCCGCAACACCCAAGCCGGAAAACTGCTTTGCAACGGCCTCTGCGAGCTTCTTGTGCTCAAGGAAAGCTACCTTTGCGAACTTCTCCCACGACTTCCTGAGCAGCCCGAAATACCACATGTCAATCTCCTCTTCCAGAAACCTCACGTCGTTTGCAGGGTCAAAGCTGCCCGGCTTTCCAATCTCGCCCTTTTCGTTAGCGCTGCCAGACGCGTCAACAACGTGAATGAGCGCGTCCGCCTGCCTGAGGTCGTCAAGGAACTGGTTGCCAAGCCCTTTGCCTTCGTGGGCTCCAGGAACAAGCCCTGCAACATCAAGCACTTCAACTGGCACAAACCTGTTGTGCTCAAGGCAGAATCCTTCCCTGGGGTTGCATTGCACCTTGAAATCAGTGTCGGCACATGGAATCCTGGCGTGGCCTGCTCCCCTGTTCGGCTTTATTGTCGTGAAAGGGTAAGAGGCTATTGCTACATCAGCTAATGTGAGGGCCTTGAAAAAAGTGCTCTTGCCGCAAGACGGCTTTCCCACAAGTCCGAGCAACATGGAGAAATGGAAACCTGCGAGTTTTATAAATTCTTCCAAAAAGCTTATATACGGCGAGCTACAAGAACAGTATTCCAGTATAGGTTTTCATATACTTTGGATATTGTTCGTTACCGCAGCTGCGGCTTTTACCGCTGCGAATTAGCTGTAGCTGTCGCTTAAAAAAAGAAAACGGTGCAACTCGTATGCCAAGGATTTCGCTTCCGCCGATTGAGGTAGTGTACAAGGACATCTTCGTGCTGCTTTCGCTGTACAGGTTTATGCACAAGTGGTTCATGGAGAATGAGTACGGCGATTCCATGGGAGACGTTGCTCTGGAGTCCTCTGGCGAAATCCTTTACATGGTAAAAAGCGGAACCCATTTTAACCCGAATGAGAGGGAGGTAAGGTGGTGGTGGCGCGCTGTGAAGTATGGGGTTCCGCGGGGAACAGCAGGCTCGTCGTTCTACACCCACCACATTGACCTTGATTTTTGGGGCTTCAACATGGTTGACCGCGAGATAATGCGGGAAGGCAAGAAGGAGAAGGTGCAGCATGCTGAGCTGAGAATTATGATAAGGCCTTACATCGAGGTTGGCGACCTCACAAAGACTCCAATCCTGAAGTATTTTGACTACTGGTTCAGGACCAGGCTGATTAAGAAGAACCTTGAGGAGAACCGCAAGATCCTTTACCAGGACGCTTACAGGCTGCAGGGCGCCATCAAGAGGTATCTCGAGCTGAAAACATTGCTGCCTGAAGAAGAGGAGTCGTTCCACGAGAACCTGGAGTTTATCTGAGCAGTTGGCAATTGCGCGCTGGCTTCAACGCTTTTTTGCGCGCGTTTTCCCATTCTTTCTGCTGTTGTTAAGGACCTTTCTAAGCTTCTTGTTCAGGAAGGTGACGAAGTTGAACCCTTCCATTGAGAGGAACCAGAAGGAGAGGTACAGGACGATGATGTCTTTCAGGCGGATTATGAAGGAAAGTGCAATTCCCAAGTGGGGGTTCATGCCGAGAATCTTGAAAACCGAGAACTGGCCTGCCTCTTGGACGCCCAAGGATGCGGGTATGGGAATTATGGCTGTGAATGCCATGACTGCTATGCTCAGGACTATCTGCGCAACAGAAGCGTCAACGCCAAGCATTAGCAGCGCGAACTTGTACTGCAGAATGGCGAGGGGCCAGCTCAGGGCAGCGTAAAAAGACACGAGCATTACCTGTTTCGGCTTCCTCATCAGCGTACTCCTGATGTAAAGCTCGGCAGCCGCTACCCGTCTTTTGACTGTGAGGAAGAACTTCTTGCCCCCTATCTTTGTTATTATCCCTGCAATGTCAAGGACGTCTGAAAAAATGCCTTTCCTCCTAATCAGTACAAAATACAGTAAGGCAACGACAACCAGAGCCAGCACCCCTGTTGAGAGCAGCATTACCCGTATTTGCAAAGGCAGCAGCGAGGAGGTAAAAAAAATGATTATGAGCAGCACGCCCCCAATGATTGCGTCAAAGCCCACCCCTATGAAATTGTCAAGGATTATGGAGGCAAAAGACTTTGACGCCCTTACGCGCTGGCTTCTGAGGAGCATGACTTTGAACGGCTCCCCTGCCATTCTTGCAACAGGTGTCAGGTAGCTTATGCTGAAGACCATGAGCCTGTACCTGAAAAGCGTCCATAATGGAACCCTGACGCCTTCGCCCTGCAGCACGACCTTCCACCTGTACGAGGCAGCAACCCACAGCCCAAGCGTGGCTGCCAGGAAAGGCAGAAGGTATCGCGGTGAGAATCCCTTTACAGAGCTTATTATGTTTTCAAGCCCGGCAATTTTGACTACAAGGGCGAAAACAGCGATGCCAAAAACAACCGACACCACGTGTGCGAGCGTGTTTTTCTTCGTCAGGCCATTCATTAAATTACTCCTCTTTTCAGGCTAGCTGATTGGTCAAGCGTGAGCGTGCCTGCAGGGACTTTCACAACCATTTGTGCTGCTATGTTAAAAAGCTTTGCGCAAAGTGGCATTTTGAACCCTGGACCGAAGGGTTAGGAACCCTTCGCTCTGTTCCGGGCTGAGCTACAGGCACGTGAGGTGAAAGTATCTTGGCAGCGGTTAATAAAGTTTTTCAATGGCAGAAACGGCGCGAGTGGAAAAGTATTTAATTGGCTGCTCAACGCCTGAGAATTAGGAAAGCAATGGAGAAGGCTGTTTCAAAAAGGGAGGCTGTTGCGGATTTCCTTCGCGGCAACACGAAGAAGATAGCTGTTGCGGTAGCCGCGCTTGCCTTGTTTTCGCTTCTTTTCGGAATCCCAGTCAAGACGACATTCGTTGTGCTCTTCCTTATCCTCGCTGCTTCCTTCTCAACTTTTTACTTCAACTATTTCAGGGCGCCTGTCAACTTTGAGCTTGTCAAGCTGTCAACAATCATTGTGGCAGTGACTCATGGCCTTCTCCCCGGTCTTGCCGTTGGGGTAGCGTCCACTTTCTTTGGGAAGGTGCTGATTGGCAGGGTTGATGAGAAGCTTCCTCTGTCAATGCTCACTATCTCAATCATTGCGGTTGCGGCAGCCATTTTTAACGCGGCAGACATAACCACGCTTGGCATTACCCTTGTCTTCGCTTACAACGTCACCATGCTGGCGCTGAGCATCATGATGGGCGGGGACCTGGCGTGGAACATCCCTTACGAGGGCACGAACTTTCTGTTCAACGTTTTTCTTTTCGTGAAAGTGGCTCCGCTCCTGCTGCAGCTGGTTCAGTGAGAATATTTAGCTTCCTAAATGCCGCTGCGCGACACTTGTGGTGAAGGCGCTGCTTGCGCAGTAACTGGCTGCTTGCCCTGCTGCACTTCTCCATTGATGGCCTGCATCAGCCAAGCGTATGTTCCAGCCATACTCACCACATCGTTAGTTAGATGAGTTGCTACTTTCGTGCTGTCGCGCAGCCAGTTCCTGACTTCTGCGTTAAGCACGATTAAGTCGTAATAGCCGTTTCTGTGCATGGCACCGTGAACGCTTGGGCCTCTGAAAGTATAGAAGTAAACGGGCTGCCATACTCCGTCTGCCATGTCCTTTACCAGTTGTGCCGGGCGAAGAACTTGCCCTGTAACATACGATGCGTGCGTAAGCATAGGTGAAGGGGGAGTGAATACGTCATTGCCCGCCAAGTAAAGACCGTACCGCTTGCCAGGCAGCTCCATTGCGAGGCTGTGATGGAACCAGTACGGCGAAATAGGAGAAGTGATCTGCCCTTTTTTGTCTCTAACGTACTTGGATAGCAACTCCAGCCCTTCAAGCGGACCAGCCACAACCTTTACTTTGGGCGCGTTGTGCTTGACAACTTGCATAAGGTTATCATGCCTAAGCTGCTTGTTGGCCCTCTTGACCATTGAGTTTATATCCCCGCCCGAAAGTCCTATTGTTGCAACCATGCCACCAACGTTATAGTCATGCGGAGTTTCGAGCATCAGTTCGCCGCGTCTGAGGGTGTTCCGTGCACCTTCCTGGAGCTTTGCAAGCTGGTCATCCAAGTGGCCTGGACCGGGGGCGTGCGCTGCGCTGTTAAATCCTGCTGAATCTCCTGTGAGTTGTATTTTGAGCAAGCCATCTTCCATTAAGCGGGCAGGTGTGGACCCACCAGAAGTTGGGGAGTAGTTCAGGAAAAGCAGCCACATCGCACTGGAAGTGTAGAAAGATTTCAGCTGCCCAAGTAGCGTGTCTGCTTCGAGCTGTTTGTTATCAGCTTGCAACGCAGCCGCAGCCAGTTCCTTTCCAATAGCATCCTCAAAAGCGCTGTGGTGGGCGTCTACAATCTTAGCCAAGTCGCTGTTTTCTTTGAACGTGTCAACCTTCGGCCAGACAGCTATAGCCTGTCCAGGAAAGCAAAAGCCAACTTTTACAGTTCTCAATTCCGATCTCAATTTTGACATCAACAATCACCTTAGTTATCCCATATACCCTGCTGTTTCGCCTTCCTCGGTTTCTTTCTTCCAGGATTCCCTGAGCTTCCTGACGAACCTAAGCAGCTCGGGCTTGATTTTCCTCCACTCAGCATGGAAGGACTTTATGAACTCTGCATCGAGCTTTTCGTCATTCGCAACCATAAGCTCTACCAAGGTCCTGTCCACGACCATGAGCCTTTTGTAAAGCTCGAAAAGCCTTTTCTTCTCGTCTTCGTCAAAAACCCTGCTCTCGTAAAGGTTGGCAAGGTTCGTGTCCGGCTGGAGCACCTCCTCAACGAGCGAGTTGATGTTGCCGACCTTCTCGCTTATCTGCTTCCTTACCTCCCTGAGTAGGCCGCTTTCGGCCTCTATCGCGCTTATCTCAAACTCTGCGTCAAGCTCGTCAAAGCCGGGAAGCTTGTACTTCTTCCTGAGCAACTCGTACTTCTTCTTTAAGCCTTTTGACATTTCAGCCACAAGTCGTCTGAAAACAGAAGCTTGTTTAAAAAACTTTTCAAGAAAAAAGAAACCCAAATCGGCATTACGCCGATTGGGCCCATTCGCAAAAAGCGAATTGGGAAATGCCCAGCTTAGTTTTTGGATTGAACCTTTTCAGTGAAAAGGGTCATGCCCTGAGCCTGATCCTTTCAGCAAGGAGGACGATGCCGATGCCTATTAGGACCATTTTAATGACGGGGACAATGCCGTTAACCACTTCAATTGCCGGATTGACAACATTAAGGTAGTTCACATACGGGACTCCAATTGCGACAACCCTGCTAATAATGCCCTGCGCTGCCGCAAGGTACACAACAACTGAAAGAAGGTAGACGAGCGATTCTGCTGTCTTGGGGTAGCGCAGCACTTCTGCAGCTATTGCCTTTACCTTTGGCAGCACGTACTGGACAGCAACATAAGCGCCTCCTGCATACGAGGCAGCGCCAAGGAGATTCATTATTACAACTTCAGCTGTTGGCATTAACAACATCACCTCTCTTATGCATCACACTACGATTGTTTTGGTTTAAAAAGCTTTTGGTGACGAGCGGCAACTCACTGCTTACCCTTTCGCATGTTCTCCCTTTCCCACCTGTCAAACTCCTCAGCTGTCAGCACATTCACCCTTTCCCTGCTTCCGCCGCTGCCAATGCTGAAACGCTTTCGCCCTCGCATAATAAACCCTGCAGCAAGCCCGGCTGCCAGCCCCGCAAGGTGGCCTGCGTTTGCGATGCCTGTTGGCACTATGAAGCCGAAAAGGTCGCCAGCAGCCCAGACAACCGCTGCCATGTAGAGCGGCATTGGAATGTAGTAAACCCAGACTGTCAGTGTTGGCCGGAGGATGACCAATGCGCCGATGACGCCGAAGATTGCCCCTGACGCCCCAACGACAGCGTTATAAAAAAATGTTGATGCAATGCTTGACAGCAGCCCTGTGCCGAAGAACACGAGGAGGAAGCGCCTTGAGCCTATTGTTTGTTCGAGAATGCTGCCGAACATTGCCAGGCCAAAGCCGTTGAAAAGAAGGTGCGTGATGCTGCCGTGCAGGAATATAGCGGTGAGCAGGGTCCACGGCCTGCTCCACGCATCAGCAGAAACCAGCCTGAAGTTATACGTCACAGCAGGAAAGATTACCTGCAGCGCAAAAACAGCGGCAATTATCCCTGTAAGCCACAGCGCGTAGCGCCTGTTCTGTTCCATGCGGTTGCGGCTGAATGTCAGCTTTATAATTTTTGCCAAAAAGAAGGAAAACAGTAAGAGCCTCCGGCGCGAGTTGCACGCGCGACCTCTTCATTACAAGTGAAGCGCAATGGCTACTATGCTACGGAGGCGTGGTTAAAAGGCGACGATTGCGGCTATATAAAATTATTGCAGCGATGTCGTCAGTTCTGTTGCCACGAAAATTATGTACAGCAGAATCAGCAACACGCCCTGATTTCTGGTGAAAACCTTTCCCGGCTTGAGGAAGTAGATGGTTGCCGAGACTGCCAGCGCGCTGAACACTGCAAGGTTCGTCAAGTTAACGCCTGTTATGGCTATTGGCCTTATAAGGGCGGTTATTCCAACCATCAGGGTTGCGTCAATTATTACAGTGCCGAATATGTCTCCCAAGGCAAGCCCGTCTATGTGCTTCCTTATCGATGCGAGCGAGAACATCAGCTCAGGCAGGGTTGTCACTGCCCCTATGAAGATTATCCCGACAAGTGCGATGGGCATGTTGAAGTCAACTGCCAGCCCCCCGGCAAACTTGACGACGAAGTTGGCGGCAGCCAGCACAACAGCAGCACTGATTGCGAAGAGCAGCAGGTTTTTTACAACGCCTTTTTGCGAGTGGCTTGAGAGCTTGCTCATGACATTGTCTTCCCGGAGCATGCCTACTACGAACATGAGGCAGGCCAGGATGAGGGCAATGCCTTCTACCCTGCCGATTGCGCCGTCCAGGCTGAAAAGTATGGGCAGCATCACCAAGCCAACAAGCCAGAAGTCGTGCGCGAATTCCTTGCTGTGTATCTGTATGCTCCCTGCCGCAACGCCAATCAGCCCTATTACCAGCGTCAGGTCCGCAATGTTTCCCCCAAGCAGTGTGCCCAGCCCCAGTGACGGCTGGTTTTTGATTGCAGACACGATAGAGACGAAAGCCTCTGGGAAGGACGATACTATGCCCACAAGGAGAAAGCTTGTGAGGAATGCGCTTATCCTGTCAGCCTTTGCAATGCTGGAAATGTACTTAACGGCGTAGCTTCCTGCCCTTACCATCACTATGGCTGCGATTGCAAAGCCAACTGCGTTGTACAGCAACATTTACAAAGACCTCTTTTTTATGGCAGTAATCACTTAACCAGCGATTTAAGCTTTTCCACTATTTTCTGCCCTGGCGCCTTTCCCCTGAGCCGCTCCATCGCCTTCCCTATCAGCGCGTTCAGCGGCAGATTCTTGTTGGCAGCAACTACTTCTTTGAGCACTTTTTCCAGTTCAGCGTCTGACATTATTGCGTGCTTATCCAGCTCGAGCTTGCCGCTTTTCGCGGCTGATGAAAGGGCAGCGACAACAGATTCTTTCGCTAATTTTCCTGAGTTTACGGCAGCAAAGACATGCCTCAGCGTGTCATCGCTTACTGCAGCAGCAGCCTCGGCAGAAACTCCGAGCATGACCATTTCCTTTGCAAAGCTCATGAGGGTGTCAGCAATGTATGCCGGGCTGAGATTTGAGAATTTGCCTGCAAGTTCATCGAACAATTCGGCATAATCGCTGCGAACAATTGACTTTGCCAGGTCATGCGAGAGCCCAAGCTTCCGGTAATCCGCTGCTTTTTCAACCAGCAATCTTGGCAGCGTTATTCCTCTCAGCTGTGGAGTTGCAAGCGGAACATCAGTTTCAGGATACATCCTGGCAGAGCCGGGCATTGGCCTCAGGAAAGTGGTTGTGCCGTCCTCGTTCGCCTTCCTCACTTCAGGTGGGACGCCCATCATGGCTTGTTTTGCCCTTGCAAGGGCAGCATTCATCCCGGCTTCTGCAGCGCTTTTCTCGGCTGCAACAATTATGAAAGCGTCATTTGCGCTGCAGCCAAGCTTGCTGTTAAGCTTCTCAACGTACTCTGCTGTTATTCCGTAGTTTGGCAGCTCGTCACTGTGCACCACCCCTCCAACGCCGGCATAAGCCCTTGCGTAGCCGCTGAGCTCCTTTCCCAGCCTCACAACAGGATGCCCTTCAGGCAGGAAATGCTTCCCAACCAGCCCCTTGAACCCTGCCAATTTTGCTGCAAGCACAGCTCCATTCTTGACAACTGCCGATTGTATTATTTCTGATGGGCAGTTGCCAATGACTGAAGTTGCATCTGCAGCTTTCCCGACAGCAGCCCCTCTTTTATTTAATTCAGCAGCCACTTCTGCTAATCCCCATTGTCGTAAAGCCTCGTACTCGACCAGCTTTGGCAGCAGGCGAAGCTCCTGCGCCCCCTTAATCTCCACCCTCGCCCCGCCCTTAATTGAGACGTTGACGTCCTGCCTTATCGTGCCAAGGCCCCTCTTTACCTTTCCAGTGCTTCTCAGGACCATGCCGAGGTACTCTGCAACTTCCTTGACTTCTTCAGGGGTTTTCATGTCAGGACCAGTCGCAATCTCCACAAGCGGAATTCCCAGTCTGGAAAGGTTGTAAGTGTCGTAGGCAGCTGTCCTGTCCACAATCTTTGCAGATTCCTCCTCAACGCACACGGTTTGAATTGAAACCTCTGCCTTTTCCCCTTCACCGCTGCTGCCATTAACAACCATCTTTCCGTTCCTCGCAACCAAGGCAGTCCTTTGGAACCCTGAAGTGTTCGAGCCGTCAACGACAGTCTTCCTCATTACCTGAATCCTGTCGACAGGCTTTGCTTTCAGCAGCAAGGCAACCTGAAGGACAACCTGCAGTGCCTCGCTGTTCAGGCCGTGAATTGGCTCCTCGTCAAGCTCAACATCGCAGGTCGTGTCGTTGTAAGCGTTGTAGACAAAGTGCTTTCCGCGCAGCTGCTCATACGCAGCAGCAACGTCCAGCTCGCCAGTCTCGCCGGCAGACGCCCTCAGCCTCCTTTTGACAACGACATCTGCCTTGTCATCCCGGATTGCGGTTGGGCAGCTGCAGAAAAGCTTGTGCTTGGTGTCCAACTGCTCATGAACTTCTAATCCAACCTTCAATCCGAGAGACTTGTAATCCATAGAAGTGGCATTGCCTTTCAGTGATATTTAAAGTTTTGCGAGTGCCAAAGCCCCGCAAGAAATAAATATGACCTTTAATCTGGCAGTTGTATGGAAACCCTTTTCATAGCGGCAACAGGAATTGCAGTATTTATTTTCTCGGCTGTAGCTGTTGTTCTCTGGAAAGCCACGGGCTTCCTCAAGATTGGCTTGTTTGATTTCAGGTTTCTCTTGATAATACTTCTTGCTGTGGCTGCCAAATACGTTTTTGACAGGATAAAAGTAGTGCTGAAGGAGCACACGTGAATCAATTAGTTGTTTCTTGTTAGTAGTCACAAATAGAAAGATTTATTAATATGTCTTTGTGATTAATTGGTATGGGTGTTAGTTTAATCGATCAAATCAAGGATTTAGTGGCCAAGGTGCCCATTTTATCAAAATCAAGCGCACAAATGGGACAGCAGCTTTCATTTGTTTATTTAGAAGACTTGGTTATGGGTCCTTCTCAAGAATATCGTGCTGCAGTTCGGAAAAGTGAGGAACGAGGCGTAGCTGATATAAAAAAATTAGTTGAAACCTCACCGACCGAATGGAGTTGGGTTTTTTTGCCACAGTATTCTCTTTGGGTTAGTACAGGAAAAGAAGCATTAGAACAGAGGGCTGAGGGAAATGTCTATAAAACCACCATAATAGATGATCTTGATTTCCTTGAAGCGCTATATCGCCGCTATAACCAAATATTTGAGTATCACTTTCATCCACGCCGAGGACCCTTGGCACAGGCGGAAGACGAACTCTTAATTGAGAATGGTGTGTCGTCTGAAACGTTGGCTAGAGCTCAGGCTATACAAGATGTACAAGGAGCGTTACCTTCATTTAAGGACTTCGTTGTACTAATTGGACGTTCGGTAAAGTTTTATCAGAAAAACCAGGCAGGTAATATGGTGCACAAAATCTGTTCATGCCTTGGCATTACCGAATATTCCTTAACGCAGAAAGGAAAAGAAACATTTTTACTTATTGGACGAGGAAATCTAGACCTTCTTATTTCTTGCGCGAAAGATCAGGCAAGTACCTTGTCTCAGGGAACATATCCTCCAATCTTATGGGATTTGAACTCAAAGCATCCAGTCCTGGTAGCAAATCAAGTTGCGTCCCAAATGAATAGCGAACTGGTAAGTGTCCGCTTTATGCCCTATCGAGAGGCAATTCAAAGTTGAGTTTACTGAGTCTAAAGAATGTCTAAATCAAAAAATCTTCTGCTTCAGTTCTTTGGCTAATTTCTCCTCTCAAATTTTTTGCTATCAGACCCCCTACTTCTTTCTTGCTGTAGTTGCTGAGGAGCCATGCGAGCTTCACAAATGCCGTGTTTGGGAGCATGTCCTCGCCAGGGATAACGCCCAGCTTTGTGAGGTCAGTGCCTTTATCGTAAACGTGCATCTGCACTCTGCCGTAAAGGCATTGAGAGGTCATCACTACAATGCATCCGGAGTCAATAACCGCTTTTATTGCCGGATAAATCTTCTTGTGGATTGCCGCTAACTCGTTTGGAACTTGTCCGGGGGTATGACCCAATCCTGTTCCTTCAATTACAAGACCTTTGTAGCCTTTAAAGAACGAAAACTGCTCTGGGAACATGTTGACGTGAATCTTAAGCAGCCCGACTTTTTCCTCCATTTTAGGCTTCAAAATTAGTTTTCTATTGTTGTCTTTTCTTTGGTAATCTTTTTTCAACATGGTAATGCTTTTGCTGTCGTAGTTAACACGGGCAATTGCTGTCGCGTTTACTGGCCTGAACGCGTCCCTTCTTGAAGTATGAAGTTTCTGTGTCTTGCATGCCGAAAGTATTGCGCAATCGTTGTCGCTCATGTTCTCGTGCATGCAGATTGCAACTCCGCTGAAGTCTGATTTCGCAATAAAAGTCGCTGCACATGTTAGGTTGACTGCTGCGTCAGAGCTTCCTCTGTCAGAGCTTCGCTGCGCGCCAACAAAGAGAATTGGAATTGGAGTGCTTTCTACGATAAAGGCCATTGCAGCCGAAGCAACAGCGAGGTTGTCAGTACCCATCCCGATTATTATGCCATCCGCCCCTTTCTTTACTTCCTTTTCTATTGCCTTCGCTATCAATTCAAAATGCTTAAACCTTAAGTCGTCTGACCACATATTGCTGATAAAGACAGAATCAAACTCGGCAATCTCTGCAAGCTCAGGGAACATGCCAAGCAAATCTTCCGGCTTGAACGAGGAATAAACAGATCCAGTCCTGTAGTCCACCTTGCTCGCAATAGTGCCCCCGGTGTGCAGGATTGAGATTTTCGGCAGTTTCGTCTTTGTTTTTTCGTCTTTTTTTACCACAGCTGCGGTTGCGGAAGAGGTTTCTTTTTGCTGTTGCCGCTGCAGCTGTGAAATTTTCTTTATCTTCGCCTTAGAGATGCCAATGTTGTAGCCGCTGGGCAGCTTTATTATGACCACGTCCTTTTCAAGCTCAGGGGTTTGCAGCAGCGTTCCCTTTACCGCCTCTTCAGAAGTCACAACCTCAACAAAGTCTCCGGGTTTGGGATTTGCCATTTTAGCTGATGAGCTTTAAGAAAGCCGTTGCTATATTAACTTTTCCTTACGAAGCGTTCGGTCCTGTGCTTGAGCCGCTCCTTGTTCTTGAGAAGCAGCTCCATCTTCTTCGCCATGAGCTCGCGCTGCCTGTCAGGGGCTGACTTCATCCTTCTGTTCAGGGCCTCAACCTGCTGCTCGTATGCCCTTACCTTCGCCATTGACTGGAGGGAGTTCCTCTCTGCCTCGCGCTTTGACTGCTCTGACTGCCGCGAGGAGCCCATAAGTATGCGCAAAAGGACAAACCCTCCAATAACTGCGGCAATTCCTATTACGATTGGTGCTACCATAATGAGCCAATCCCGAAGTTGCATATATAAAACTTTTTACTTGTCGGCGATATCGAAAGGCATACGGAACATATCAGAAATATTCTGCTTTTAGTTTCTTTTTCCGGATATTTTCAGGCGATGGCGAAAAATTTTAAGTTGAGGAAGGAGCAAAAAGAAAAAGATTAAATATAACAGCCTCTCAATTCAAAAACAATGAGGCTTTGGGGCTGGCAAGGCAGCAGCCGGATTCTGCCTTTT
>CAZBFZ010000005.1:0-15454 GCA_964491245.1 uncultured Methanosarcinales archaeon | reverse complement strand
AAAGGCGAAGTTTCGATATTCGACGCAGTCGGCTACACCTTTGCAATTGAAAACGGGTATGCTTTTGTGACAGGCGACAAGGAGTTCAAGAACAGGCAGGGAGTCATGTTCCTGCAGAAATGACCCAGCACCAACTTCAGCTGCTGCAAGGGTAATGTTTTTCTCAAGAAATTTGAAGCCTTAACTGTGAAAAAAGAACCAAACAATCACACGAAAGGAACCCTGCCGAGCTGCTTCTTGAAGTCCTCAATGATTGAAACCGGCTCAGGGTCGATGCCAATCAGCTTGGCGAGGTAAACGCTGGTCAGGTCGCCGATGTGGACGGCTGAGAGGATTCTGGTAAGAAGGTGCTCGCCCTTGATAACAATCTGGGTTGAAGCGACATCCCTCTTACCGATGGTTTCCTTAGTGAGCTTAATCCTTTCCTTGACCCTCCTCATGTCTGACTCGTCCTCAAGCATAATAACATAATAGTTGGCATTCAGTTTGGTATAGCCAACAATCTCGTTGTGGTTGAGCTCCGGAAAAACATGGGTAAAGGCATGAATCTTTGCGTTCTCGTTGAACTCTGACTTCCACCTGTAAGCCACGCCAGCCATGCGGTCAGAGGAGTAAATAAGGGGAACCTTACCAACCAGCTTGTCAGCCAGAGACCTTGCCCTCTCGCGGTATGATGGAGCAGCCGCTTTCAGGGCGCCAACAGCGGAAGAAATCTCTGATGAAGGGTCAGGTATAAGCCCGGAGCTGTGCATCACGTTCAAAAGAGGGAGGAAAAGGTACGGCAAAGCCGCCCTAGGCTGGATTCCCTCAGGCACCTCGACAAAAGGCTTGTTAAGCTGCTCTGCCTGCAGCTTAAGCTTTCCCCCAGATGTAACCACCACAATCCTTGCCCCCCTCCTCATTGCAGCCTTGACAGCGGACAGCGTCTCCTCAGTATTGCCCGAATAAGAAATTGCAAAGACCAGCGTCTTGCTGTCAACAAATGGAGGCACATCGTAGCCCCTTGAAACGTGAACGTGAAGCGAAGGCGCCTTTTCGTAACAGTAGGCCTGCAAAAGGCTGCCTGCGATTGCAGAGCCACCCATGCCCGTAACAACAACCTTGTCAACGCCTTGCACCTTCACGCCAGCGCCGAGAAGCTTCGCCTCAGAGAGGTGCTCGGGAAAGCGCTCAACAAACGCAATAAAGGAATCAGCAGCCATGCAAAACACCAAACAGAGTAATTATTTTCCGATGGCAACAACGGATGCGGAATATATAAATATTGCGCTACGACTTTTTGCGGTCGGCTTGTTTAGTAACTACCATAGCCAACGACTTTTTCACACCAAAACCCTTATAAACCACTCCAAAAATCCCTTGCCCCATGAATCTTTATTCGCAGCTCAGCAACGCGTGGCAGGAACAGACAGACAGCTGGACGGCTGCTCAAAAGGACAGGCTCATAAAATGGAGAACAGAGCCTGTAACGCTCAGGATAGCTTTTCCAACAAGGCTTGACCGGGCCCATGCGCTGGGCTACAAGGCAAAGCAGGGCTTCATCCTCGTAAGGCAGAGGGTAGACCGGGGAGGCAGGCAGCGGCCGCAGATAAGGAAAGTGAGGAAAACATCACATTCGAGGCAGACAAAGATACTAAGCAAGAACTACCAGCAGGTCGCAGAGGAAAGGGCAGCGAGGAAATTCCCAAACCTTGAAGTCCTGAACTCCTACTACGCAGGCCAGGACGGCATGCACTACTGGTACGAAATAATCATGGTCGACCCGGAAAGCCCGGTGATAAAATCAGACAAAGCACTTGGCTGGATTGCAAGCCCTGCAAGCACCAGAAGGGCGTTCAGGGGGCTTACATCCGCCGGAAAAAGGCGAAGAGGCCTCTACCACAAGGGCGTAGGCGCTGAAAAGATAAGGCCGAGCCTCAGGGCGCACCAAAGAACGAAGTAAGCTGATTCTTTTAGAAAAACTTTAAATACTTTGCACGCAATGGCGTGGGGCATGGCGCTGAAGCTTTACTGCACGAGCTGCAATTACCAGTTCGTTCCCAAGACGGGCAAGATGCCAGACCGGTGTCCCTACTGTGACAGGCTCGGCACGGTTGAAAAGGCAAGCCAGATGCAGGACCTCATAGACGAGGTAGGCAGGGAAACTTCGGAAAGGGAAGAAAGGGAAAAATACTAGCGAGTTTACTTCATTCTCAAGACTGCCTTAAGGGCTGCGACAGCAACAAGAATCTGGCCATTATCAGGCTCTTTCGTTGTTATCCGCTGGAGCAGCAGGCCGGGAAGCACAAAAGCCCTCATCAGCAGGTTTTTCTCGAATTTTGCACCCAGGCGGAGCAGCTCGTAAGAGACTCCAGCGATAATAGGCAACAACAGCAGCCTTGAAACAAGCTTCGGGAAAAAGCCTTCAGGATTAACAAGCGAGAAAACAATTATGCTCACCAGTATAACAATGAGGAGGAAGCTGGTTCCGCAGCGGGGATGCATTGTGGGATGTTTCCTGATTTTCACAGGCAGCAAAGGCTCATGGTACTCGTAAGCGTGGATTGTCATGTGCTCGGCCCCGTGGTACTGGAACAGGCGCTGCACGTCCTTGAACAGCGAAATGAAGAGGAGATAGGCAAGGAAGGCAAGCATTCGGAAAAGCCCGTCAACGAGATTGAACATAAGGGTGTGGCTGCTGCCTTTTGTCAGCAGTTTGGCAAGGAGCAGCGGGGCAACAATGAAAAGCGAAACAGCCAAAATGATTGCAACAGCAAACGAAATGAGCATCTCCCGCTTTCCCAGAACATCCTTGCCTTTCTCGTCCTTGCCGGCTGCGGCGTTTGCCGAAAAAGTGAGCGCCTTGAAGCCAATGGAAAGGGTCTCGTAAAGGACTCCAACGCCCCGAATAACCGGAAATTTGAAAGGCCTGACCCTGGAAGAAAGGGGCGAAATCCTCCAAACCTTTTTCACAACCCTTCCTGACTCTGCCCTGACTGCAACAGCAGTCCTCTCCCTGCTCCGCATCAGCACGCCCTCAATGACTGCCTGACCGCCAATAAGCAGAAGCTCGTTTTTATCTCTTTTAACATTAGCCATGCAACATCCGATGCAGCAGCGGTTATTTAAATTATGCGAATTTGACAGCAATAATAATTTAAAGAGGCAAAAAAATCTGCTATTGCAAATGACTCAGACACTATTCCTTGAGGACTGCTACGCCAAAGAGTGCGACGCAACTGTCGTGGCTGCGGAAGGCAACAAGGTCGAGCTTGACAAAACCATTTTCTGCCACCAGGGAGGGGGGCAGCCGTCAGACAATGGGAAGATAACATGCAACGGCAACGAATACAAGGTTGTTGACGTCAAAAAAGAATCCGGAAAGATAATGCACTACCTTGACAAGCCAGGGCTGAAGCAGGGAGATAATGTGCACTGCACTGTTGACTGGGAAAGAAGGCACAGGCTGATGCGGTACCACACAGCAGCGCACATTTTATCAGCGATTGTCAACAGGAAGACAGGCGCTTTAATTACAGGAAACCAAATCTCTATTGACCAGGCAAGGTTCGACTTTGACCTGGAAAACTTTGACCGCGCAGTGATTGAGGAATGCGTGAAAGAAGCCAACGATGCTATAAAGCGCAACATGACCGTGAAGATGTACTTTCTGCCGCGAGAGGAAGCTATGAAAATACCTGGAATCGTAAAGCTGGCGAACGCTTTGCCGCCGCAAATACGGCAGCTGCGAATCGTTGAAATAGGCGACGTTGATATCCAAGCTGACGGCGGCACCCACGTGGGCAACACCTCAGAAATCGGCAAGGTTGAAATAATCAAGATGGACAACAAGGGCAAAAGCAACAGGAGAATTTACTTCAGGTTGGTTTAAATTGCCGGAAACAGGAAAATATAAAAAAAGCACACTGGCTGCAAGGAGCATGAAAGAAACATCCGCAGGAGCCATAATATTCAGGACTGATGGAAAAAGCGGGAAGCCAAAATACCTCCTGCTGCACTACGGCTCAGGGCACTGGGACTTCGTGAAGGGGCACATTGAAAAAGGCGAAACAGAAAAGGCAACGCTGCTAAGGGAGGCGGAAGAGGAGTCAGGGCTCACTGATTTGAAGCTAATCAGGGGCTTCAGGGAAAAGATAAGCTACTTCTACAGAAAGGGCGGGAAGACGATTCCAAAAGACGCAATTTTCTTTCTCGCAAAAACAGCAGCTGCCGAAAAAGACGTCAAGCTGTCGTTTGAGCATTCAGAATACGAATGGCTGGAATTCGCAGCTGCAGTGAAAAAAGTGACGTATGAAAGCAGCAGGAAAGTGCTGGAAAAGGCTGACAGTTTCCTGAAAAAATTCCGGCAGCAGCGGAAATTATCCGAATAACATCTACAACTTCCTAAAATCTTTCGGAAACTACAGCAACAACCACGCAAAAATCCGGAAATTTTCCGACGAGAAAGGCGCAAAGCTTATTAAGGTGTTCTTCTTTTAGTTAAAGCCATGGAAGAAAACGATTACACAATCAAATCAGAACATAGATTAACTTGGAAGGATTATGGCTATGACAATCTCATGTTAATGGCCGTGTTTGCTTTACTAATTATTTCGCTAATAGTATGGCTTATAAAAGGTGTAGAGTAATGGACGCCCAGGACATTATGGAGTTTGCTGGAAAATTCTCTTACGCTTTCGCGATTATAGTTGGAATCATACTAATTGTGCTGATTTGGTATAAGGTTACCGGACATTCGCCAGAAGCAGTTGACATAGTACTCACTTTGCAAGGAATCACCATCGCCGGTCTTTTTGGATTTATTTATAAATTTGCGAAGTTTGAAGGTCGTGTTGAGTCTGATATTAAAAAGTTGCAAGTAGACTGGAGCGAGATGCGCATCCAGTTTCTTGAGATGCGCAAAGACTTATCCGAGATAAAAGGAGCACTGAACAGAAAGAAACTGGCTTAACTACTTCTAATGTTATGCTTCTTCAACAGCGAACTCTTGTAAACCTCCGGCTTGTAAGCTGGCAGCCTCACGACCTCAACGTTTAAGCCGCGCTGCTTTAACTTTTCCTTGGCATTTTCCGTAAAGGCATTCTGGTCGTAGCCAAAACAAATGACATCAGGCATCTCGTCTTCTATTACTTTAAGCTTGTCACCAGGGTTGCCAAGAACAACCTTATCTGCAATTCCAAGCTGCTGCAAATTACGGATGCGCTCGCTTTCGCTGTGCAACGGCTGCCGCTTTTTCACTTCCTTTACTGTGTCGTCGCGGGCAACAACCACAACAAGATAATCGCCAAGCCTCTTCGCTTCTGTAAGGTAAAACTTGTGGCCCTCGTGCAAAACGTCGAACGTGCCGAAGCACATGACCTTCTTTGGCGCTGCAAAGAAGCTCAACCAAGAAATGCACATGGCTTTTTTCATAACGAGGAAGGAGGACAGCAACCTTTTTAAACCTGCTGCAAAATCCCAGTTCCCATGGCAAAGCTGAGAAGGGCGAGGACTTACAGGAAGCTGGACAGGCCCTACACTAGGGTGAGCAAGTTCAGGAAGAAGTCGTTCATAAGGATGAGCCCTCCAAGGAAAGTTACAAGATTTGACATGGGCGACTCTTTAAAGCAGTTTACGCACGTTCTTGACCTGGTGCCGAAAGACTCGCTGCAGATAAGGCAGGAGGCAATAGAGTCAGCAAGGCAGACGAGCGTCAGGCTGCTTGAGAAAAAGCTTGCCAAGAACGCGTTCCACTTCAAGATAAGAAAGTACCCATACCACATCCTGAGGGAAAAATCTCTTGCCCTGGGAGCGGGAGCAGACCGTGTTTCTACAGGCATGCAGAAGCCGTTTGGAAAGCCTGTTGGGGTTTCAGTCCAGTTAAGGGCAGGCGATAGGTTCTTTACAGTGCAGGTTGACAAGCCGGCACTCGAGACAGCAAGGCTGGCGCTCCAGAGAGCATCGAAAAAGATGCCGTGCTCGTTCTCAATCATAGTATACGAGAATAGGACTGTAGCACCAGAACCGCAAGCGGCGGCAGCGATAGCTTAAACGGCAGCTACTTTTTCTTTCAAAACGTTTTTATAGCGCTAAAAACAAGATGCGAAGCATGGCAAACTTAAGGAAGTGGGCACTGGCATTCGCAATAGCCATAGTGCTCAACCTCTTTGTAAACTACGGGATAAGCGTCTTCTACAAGGCGCCGCAGTATGATGACTTCTGCAGGGAAAGCTCAAGGCCTTACCTTTACAAGATTTACCCGGCAGAGCCGCAGCTGCAGCAGCAAAAAGAATGCGCTGTGGTGGAAGTGAGCGAGGAACTTCAGAGCAACTGCAGCGAGCAGAAAGGATACGTGGCTTTCAAGTACAACTCAACGGGCTGCCCCACCGAGGCTTACTGCGAGCTGTGCGGAAAGATGTTTAACGACGTCAACAATAGGAGAAACTCAAACGTGTTCGTAATACTGGTAGTGTTTGGCGTTGCAGCAATAATGGCAGGAATAGTGGTGAAGGCAGAGGCTGTTGCGAACGGCTTCCTCTTTGGCGGAATACTCAGCCTAATAATCGCAGCCATAAGGAACTGGGGACAGCTGCAAGACATAGTCAAGTTCCTCATACTCGGAGCGGTGCTTGCGCTGCTAATCTGGATCGGGTACAAGAAAGGAAGCGTGACCCTTTTAGGAAAAGGGTCAATCCAAAAAACGAAGAAAAGAAAATGAAGCTCAGGACCTGCCCGAACTGCGGCTCGAGCGACATAACGCTTGACAGGCTTATGGGAATAACAGGCACGAGGTATAAGTGCAACACGTGCGGCTACTCCGGAGATGTGATCGTGGAGCAGGATGTTGAGAAGAAGTTTAAGAGATAAGCACTCAGGAAACCTCCTCCAGAATCACGACCTTTCCCTTAACGCCAGACTTGAATTTTTCCTCGGCTGCTGCTGATTTTTCCTTGAGAAGCATGCGGTAGTGCATCGGCACAGTCACGTCAGCAGCTATTGTGTTGGCTGCTACAATGGCTTCGTCAGCGTCCATGGTGTAAGTCCCTCCAATGGGAAGGAGGGCAACGCTGATTTTGCCAAGCTGCTTCATCTCAGGAATGAAGTCAGTGTCACCGGCATGGTAAACTGTTTGATTATTAAGGCTGAGAATATAACCAACCCAGTTGTTGCTGCGTGGATGATACTGCAGCCTGTCAGGCTTGACGTTGTATGAAGGGACTGTCCTGAATTTGAAGCCCTTGACAGTGTAATCTTTGCCAGGGACTACATCAACGAACTCAGCAGCCGGCAATTTTTCCTTGCAGCCACCGGGAACGACAATTACGGTGTCTGTTTTAACTATTTTCTTTACCGCATCGCTGTCGCAGTGGTCATAATGGGCGTGGGTAATGAAGATTATGTCTGCCTTTTCCTTGCCGTCGCCTTTGAATTCGAATGGGTCAATGTAGTAGATGCGGTTGCCGCTCGCCTTGTCTGTGAGCATGAAGCTAGCATGGCTAAACCACTTTATTGAGCTCAAAACTTCCTGCACTTCTGGCATAACACCACCCCCTGCTTCTTCCCCACTTCCTGCAACATAATCTTCGATAACATACCGCACTGGCTGTTCTGCCTGTTCTTCCTCTTGTTGCGTTACTAAGGAACACCCCGCGATAAATGATGAAACAGCCAAAATAACGGCAATCGCAACAGCAGCCAGCAACACCAGCCTCATGACGCCTAAAACGCAATTCGCCTATTTATGCTTTTTTGTCAATCTCCGGGAAAAGGGAGCCTGTGAAGCCGCAGTCAAGGCACAGGTATGACGGAGCGTGAAACTGCGGCAGCTTATTGGGATCGGGCTTGACGTTCTCGCTTCCGCACTTGGGGCAGACCTTCACAGCAGGCATGGCAAATTACACCTTCACCCTCTAATAACGCCGCCCTTAATCGCGGCATCGGCGACTGCCTTTGAAACAGCAGGAACAATTGAGGCATCAAGCGGCTCAGGCATAATCTTATCAGACGAAGGTGAATGAATAAGTGAAGCAAGGGCATGCGCGGCAGCAAGCTTCATGGGCTCTGTTATCTCGGTTGCTTTTGAGTCGAGAGCCCCCCTGAAAATGCCCGGGAAGGCAAGGGAGTTGTTAATCTGGTTCGGAAAGTCAGAGCGGCCTGTGGCAACAACAGCTGCGCCAGAGGATTTTGCCTCGTCAGGCATGATTTCAGGAACAGGGTTAGCCATTGCAAAGATTATTGGATTAGGGCTCATCGACTTTACCATCGCGGCAGTCAAAACGCCTGCCTTTGAGACGCCTATGAAAACATCAACGCCTGCAATTACCTCGGCAAGCTTGCCTTTCTTCCTGCCCTTGTTTGTGATTGCGGCAAGCTCTTCCTTCACAGGAGTCATGCCCTCGCCCCTTCCGGCGAAGATTGCGCCGGTTGTGTCAACCACTATTATGTCTTTGACGCCGAAGCTGTGCAAAATCCTTGCGGTGGCTGTGCCGGCAGCGCCGGCGCCGTTAATGACAACAACAGTATCCTCTTTCTTTTTGCCAACGACTTTCAGGGCGTTCATCAGGCCAGCAAGCACAACAACTGCCGTAGCGTGCTGGTCATCGTGCATTACAGGAATGTCAAGCTCACTCTTCAGCTTGGCTTCCACCTCAAAGCATTTTGGGGCGGCAATGTCCTCAAGGTTTATTCCTCCAAAGACAGGCGCAATGGCTTTAACTGCCGCAACTATTTCATCAGGAGAGTGAGCATCAAGGCAAATCGGAAAAGCATCGATGTTGGCCAGCTCCTTAAACAGGACGCATTTTCCTTCCATTACCGGAATGGCCGCCTTCGGACCTATGTCGCCAAGGCCAAGCACGGCAGAGCCGTCGCTCACGACAGCAACAGAATTCTGCTTTATGGTGTATTTGTAAACAAGCTTGCTGTCCTTTGCAATGGCAGATGAAACAGCAGCAACTCCAGGCGTATAGGACAGCGACAAGTCCTTCCGAGTGGAAACCGCTACCTTGCTCCTGACTTCAAGCTTTCCCTTTTTGCTGCTGTGAAGCTCCAATGCTTCAGAATCTATGCTGCTCATGTTCGTGCCGGTGCTCCGCTTTTAATATCATTTATAATTTTTGTCAAAGGTCCGTACAGTGGAGTGCCGGGAATAGGAGGTAGAATGAGCTGCAAAGCCTTTTCGCCGTAGGCAACAAGCACGCGACTTACACCTGTAAACCGTCCAGGGTGGCTGGTCAAGGTGCCGACTAAAGGTCTGACGGTTTTCCTGCTTGCCTTGTAGCCAATGAAAAGGCCAACAGCAGCATCGAGGCGCGCATCACCCTCTTCCAAAGAAGGAAGCAGAGGAAGAACAGTCAAAGAAGGCCCGTAACGGGATAAAACGTATGAGACGTTGGATTGCCGCTCGGGATTTGCCAGAGCCCACACCAAATGATTAACAGTGTATTCGCTTGGGCCCTGCAGAACCAAAACTTCAATAGAGCCATCTGCACACTCAGAATTGGCCAGAGCTGGAATCAAGTACTTCACGCTAAAGTCGGGTTTGGTAACGGCAAGGAAAGCTACGTACTCGCCTTTGTAAGGACTTTTCTCCGAAAGGTTCCAAACAGACCGCCTAATGAAAGAGTCATCAGACAAAGCCGCTTCGTAACTAAGCCTAAATTTATCCAGAAGTTCCTCAAGAGGAACAAGGCTCTTGCGATCAGTTAACAAAGACTGACTCTGGCCTGAAACCATTTTCAGCTCCGCATCAAAAACTTAGCCGGGCCAGAGTCAAGGTCGAGGAAGCTGTCTGCCTCGTCAACGAGCCTGCTTGAGGCCGTCTTGCCAAAGGCCACAACCTCAACCCTGCACCCCATGGCTCTCCGCAGATGCTGCACCAGCGGCTGGAAATCGCCATCGCCTGAAACAAGGATTATGGTGTCAAGCTTTGGGGCAAGCTCAATGGTGTCCATTGCTATGCCGATGTCCCAGTCACCCTTCTTTGCACCGCCAAAAAACACCTGAAGGTCCTTTGCTTTGGCTTCAAAGCCAATGTTCTCAAGAGCGTCAAAGAAGTTCTGCTCCTCCTTCACGTCAGCCCTTATGACGTAAGCAATTGCCCTCACAAGCTTTCTCCTCCCAACTGCTACTTTTAGGATGCTGCGGAAATTAACCTTCGAACCGTAAATGTTCTTGGCAGAATAGTAAAGGTTCTGCACATCAACAAACACCCCAACGCGCTGCTCAGAATGCTGCAAGGAGCTGGAAACAGAGTGACCTGCATTGCGGCTGCTGCCCGAAGCCGCACTTTGCCTCTCCTCATGAACAGTTTTGGCAAGCTCAACCATACAAAAAAGGCGAAAGAACAGGGATATATAAATGCTTCTTTCAGTCCTGCCAACAAAGATTTATATACGCAGCGGCTTCCTGCATCGACGAGGGGCAAGGGAAGTTAGCAAATGGCAGAGCTTGACTTTTATCCCATAGGCGTAACGTACAAGGTCGAACGCGCTGCAACGGGAATATCCGATACAGCTGCAGCGGCGGAGGACGCACTAAACACGCCGCAGCCAGTAATAGAATTATACGGCAGGGCAATTGCTGAAAACAATGAGTTAAGGCAGGCCTGCGTAAGATACACCGGCTTCCAGCCATACTTCTGGGTAATCCCAACCGATGCTGAAGAGGCACCACAGCAGCTGCTGCAAATAAAGGCAGAAAACCCTGAGCTGAGGGTAACAGGGACAGAAGTCCACACAAAGAGCTACTTCGGGAAAGATGTAAAGGCCGTAAAGGTAATGGTGAACATCCCGGCAGCGGTCTCCCAGCTCAGGGAAAAAGCAAAGGCATTCGGCACGGTGCTTGAAGCTGACATTCCATTCACCAAAAGATTCCTGATTGACAAAAGAGTATTGCCGCTTGCGCTCTACAAAGCCGAGGTTACGCCAGTAAATCCGGCCGCAGCTGTGGCAGCAGAGGAAGGGAGAAAAAGCAAAGTCCCGGCATATGCAACGCAGATGCTCAGCCAGGCAAGCGAGGACATGCACAAGCTCAGGATTCTCGCGATTGACATCGAAACCCACAATCCGCTTGGAAAAACAATGCTCCCGGAGGAGCACCCAATAATAATGGCAGCGCTGTGCGGAGACGGCTTCAGGAAAGTGCTGACGTGGAAAAAGTTCCCGACACAGCTGGACTACATAGAGTTCGTCAACAGCGAGGTTGAGCTGCTCGAAAGGATAAAGCACTACATAGAACAGTACGAACCGGACATACTCACAGGGTATTTCTCAGACGTGTTCGACCTCCCGTACATAAAGTCAAGGGCAGAGCGCTACAAGATAAAGCTTGACCTTGGCCTGGATGGCTCACAGCCCAGGATTGAGAAGACAGCGGCAAACACAACCACAGAGATAACAGGGATTGTCCACATTGACGCCTTCAAATTCATACGGAAAGTAATGCGAACCTCACTCCAGACAACAGTGTACGACCTCGCATCGGTCGCAAAAGAGCTGCTAAACGAGACAAAGAACGCTATCGACATAGACAAGCTCTACATCGCCTGGGACAACCACCACGGCGAGCAGCTGGAAAGCTACTGCGCATACAACCTCCAAGACGCGCAGCTCACGCTCAACCTTTGCAGGAAAATCCTGCCAAACATAATGGAGCTCACCAGGACAATAGGGCTGCCCATGTTTGAAGTCAGCAGGATGAGCTACTCACAGCTCGTGGAATGGTACCTCATAAGGCAGGCAAGGGAATTCAACGAGCTAGCTCCAAACAGGCCAGGCAGCTCAGAGGAAAGCAGGAGAAGGATGACCAGCTACACCGGAGGGTTTGTATATGAGCCCATTCCTGGCCTGTACAGGAACATTGTAGTGTTTGACTTCATGAGCCTGTACCCAACCATAATATCAGCGCACAACGTATCCCCTGATACCCTAAACTGCAGCTGCTGCCAGAACTCATCACAAAACAAGGTTCCTGGAGAGGAACACATATGGTTCTGCACAAAAAGAAGGGGATTTATCCCCACAGTCATTGACGAAGTCATAAAAAGGAGGATAAGGGTAAAGGAAATAATAAAGGCAGCCGGCGAAGACAAAACACTCAACGCGAGGCAAATGGCGCTGAAAACAATAGCAAATTCCATGTACGGCTACTTCGGCTTCTTCGGAGCGAGGTGGTACAGCATCGAATGCGCCAAGGCCATAACAGCATTCGGAAGAAACCACATACAAAGGGTAATAGAGCAGGCAAAAAGCAGCGGATTCCGGGTCATATATGGGGACACAGATTCAATATTCCTCCGCCTAGATGGAAACACAAAGGAAAGCGTAAAGGAATTCGTTGCCGAAGTCAACAAAAACCTGCCGGGAATGATGGAGCTCGACTACGAGGGGTTCTACCCTTCAGGCGTATTCGTTGGAACAAAAGCCACTGGCCAGGGAGCGAAGAAGAAGTACGCGCTCATTTCCGAAGAAGGCAGCATAAAGATAAGGGGCTTTGAGACGGTCAGGAGAAACCTGTCGGCAATAGCGAAGGAAACTCAGGAGAGAGTAATTGACATCATACTCAGGAAGAATGACACGGCAGCTGCCTTCGAATACGTGAAGGAGGTTGTGAACGCTGTCAGGAGCAAAAATGCCGCTACTGAAAAAGTCGTCATCACAACGCAGCTGCAAAAGGAAATAAGCAGCTACGAATCATATGGGCCCCATGTGGCTGCAGCTCAAAGGATGAAAGAGCGTGGAATACCTGCGGGGCCTGGCTCAATAATAAGGTACGTGGTAGTGCAGGGCTCTGACCGGATTAGGGACAGGGTAAAGCTCCCTGAAGAAGTCAGGGAAGGCGAATACGATGCAGAGTATTACGTAAACAACCAGATAGTCCCGGCTGTTGAAAAGCTATTCGACGTCTTCGGCTACGACTCAGCAGAGCTGGCTGCCGAGAAAACGCAGAAAAAGCTGCAGGCGTACTTCGGATAGGTTTATATAGCCAAAATCCAGAAAAGCCACAAAAAGAGGTTAACGCATGAGAATATTAGCAGCAGCTGCAACAATAACCATGCTTATTCTGCTAATTTCAATAGTTGCGGTTGCGAGCCCTGAGAAGCTGGACAAGTTCGGCTGCCACAAGTGCACAAAAGACTGCGAAAAGTACGAGCTGCTGAAGAACGAGTTCCACTGCCACGGCACAGTCAATGTCCAGAGCCAGAACATACAGATAGCGCCAAGGATATACGGCAACTCCACTTACAGGAGGGTTGCAAGCGTTCTTGACGGCGACACATTGACAGTTTATTACGGAGTTGGCGGCAAAAAGGAAAAAGTGCGGCTTCTCGGAATTGATGCGCCAGAAACAAGCCCTAAGGAAAAGGCAGAATGTTACAGCGGCCAGGCAACGCAGCAGCTCAAAAAGCTCGCCTTCAATAATTTCGTGCTGCTGGAAAAGGACAAATTACAGAAAGATGATAAGGACAAGTACGGCAGGCTGCTAAGGTACGTAATTCTGTTTGACAACACATCAGTCAACGAGGAACTGATTAAAGGCGGATTTGCAAAGGCATACCCATCGCTTACGGCAAAAGTTGAGGATTACAAAAAACTCGAAGCTGCAGCAAAGGAAAAGAAGCTCGGGATGTGGGGCGAATGCGGAAAAACGAAAAAGAACGACACCTCACAGAGGATGTTCCCACTCAAGGGCGAGCGGTACGGCTCGCATAACATCAACTAATCCTGAAAAAGCTTTAAATAAGCGCTTCGCGGCTCCTACGGTATGAGGGTAATAGCTGATTTGCACATTCATAGCAGTTACAGCCGCGCCTGCAGCAAGGACTTGACTCTGGAGAACCTTGAGAAGTATGCAAGGATAAAAGGAATTGGGCTTCTGGGCACTGGCGACTTCACGCACCCAAAATGGATTCAGGAAATAAAAAGCAAGCTGCGCGAGGACGAAAACGGAATTCTCCACAGCAGCAGCGGCTTCCCCTTCACATGGCAGACAGAGCTTTCGCTGGCTTACACGCAAAACGGCAAGGGAAGAAGGATTCATTATATCATACTGGCGCCGAGTGGCGAAGTTGTTGGGCAGATAACGGAATTTCTTCTAAAGAAAGGCAGGGTGGATTACGACGGCAGGCCGATATTCGGAATGAGCAGCGTAGAATTGCTGGATGAGCTGATGAAAATAAGCAGCGAGATTGAGCTGATACCAGCCCATTTATGGACGAGTTGGTTCGGCTGCTTTGGAAGCGAATCCGGGTTTGACTCGCTAAAGGAATGCTTCGGAGAAAAAACAAAACACATTCACGCAATTGAGACGGGAATGTCAAGCGACCCTGCCATGAACTGGCGCATAAAGGAACTTGATGAAATAACGCTAATGTCAAATTCGGACTGCCACAGCTACTGGCCCTGGAGGATGGGAAGGGAAGCGAACGTATTTGAATTCAAGGAGCTGACTTACAAGAATGTATTGGCGGCGATAAGAGAAAGAAAAGGATTTATCGAAACAATAGAAACCCCTCCCAGCTACGGAAAATACCACTTTGACGGCCACAGGATGTGCAATGTGGTAATGAGCCCTGCTGAATCAGCTCAGCACAAGAGCATCTGCCCGAAGTGCGGCAGCAAAATGACGATAGGAGTGCTGAACAGGGTGGAACAGCTGGCCGCAACCGACAGGCCAGAAGGCTTTGTGAAAAAAGACGCGATACCGTTCAAGTCGCTGATACCCCTGTCAGAGATAATTGCGGAGCTAAACGGCGTTCCAGTAGCTTCCAGAAAAACGTGGCAAATTTATAACTCTCTCATTGAAAGGTTTGGCAACGAATTTAACGTATTATTAGACGCTGCTGAGGAGGAACTCAAAAAGGTTGTGGATGAAAAACTCGCAGCTGCCATAATGAAAAACCGCGAGGGCAGGATAAAGGTTGAGCCGGGCTATGACGGGGTTTACGGGAAACCAATTCTCAATGGCGGCAGCGGCAATAAGGGCACTCGCGAAGCTCGCGCCCTTATCAACCCTGACTTGCAACGAAGGCAGAAAGGGCTGAATGAATACTTCTAGACGCTTCGTGCTGCAGGATTAGCGTTGTTAACCTTTGGCTGGGCTATGAAGAACTTGCCGAGCTCCATCAGCGCGAAGCCGAGGCTTGAAACAACCAGAATCCTCACCCATTCAGAAATTCCCAGCGGGACTGTACTGAATATCTTCTGCAGGAAAGGAACGTAAACGACCGCAACCTGAATCAGGATAGAAAGCACAACCCCCCCGAGAAGCCACTTGTTCGTGAAAGGGTTAAGCTTCTTGAACGGCGACAGCGACCGGCTGCCAATGACAGCGAACATCTCGAACATCACAAGAGTGGTAAAGGCAGAGGTCTGGGCAAGCATGAGGCTCGCGCCAACATAGAGGCGGAAGATGAACAAGGTGCCTGCGCCCATGACTATGCCGAAAAGCACAATCAAGAGAAGGCTGCTGCCTG
>CAZBFZ010000004.1:0-15671 GCA_964491245.1 uncultured Methanosarcinales archaeon | reverse complement strand
AAGAGAGGCAGCTGAAGGAGTTTGAAAAGAGGTTCAGGAAAGGCCCCCTCATGGCGTTCATCACGGATGTCGAGATGAGGGAAGAGCAGGCAACTGGGGAGTTTGACGGGTTTGACATACGGTTTTCATAAAAAATAACTTTACTTTCGTTGCTGCTGATATTGCTGCTGCTGCTCCAGTAGTTTTGCCTTTATCGTTGGATAATGAACCTGCAGCCAGCTGTTCCATGTTGAACGCTGCTGCCTTCCACGCTCCAGAATTCGCGCCTGCAAAACCGTTGAAGGCTTTGTGAACTTTGTTTTGCCGTCGCTGTCAACAACTTTATTGTCGTGGTAGGTGATAGTTCCTCTGATGCCATCAACTTCCTCAACCACTTTAACAATGTCATCCTTTTCTATCGTGCCAGTGTTGTTATTATCAGTCAGCTTAGCCACAAGGCCGCCTTATGGAGTTGTTACATTGGTTATGCCTTTACCGTCCCTGTCAACGAACGGGAAATACCTCCAGAAGCCCTTCACAGGCTGCCTTTCCTCATAACGGACAACTTTGCCCTCAATAGCAATAGGAGGGTTAAGCCTTGCATAGTTATTGCTGGTGACCAAATAACCGACCCCTCCTAATAAGAAGTAAAGCCCTGCGGCACCTATCAGCGAAGCAAATAGTCCAAAACCAGCCTTTTCCCGCCAGTTAGCTTTCCTCTCTGCACCTGCCCCTTGTTGTTCCTGCGCCACCATAAACCCCTCAAATCCTCCTAAACGGGCATAAAACTAAGAAAAAATTAAAGAATAAAAATTATGCCCTGGCAGCGGCACCATGAACCTGCTCAGCGCCGTATGAGCCGTTGCCTGAAACAGCACTTGCTTTTCTGGCAGCCTCAAGCTTTGGCCTAACCGCAGCAACCATCGCAACAAGGTAGCTTGCCCCCAAAGCAACTCCAAGTGCGCCCTCCGGATCGCTCATGAGCTCTGTCTTGGAGCGTTCAATAAACCGCTTCGCAATCAGTTCAGCATCATTCAGGTATTGCTCAACGTAACCCACAGACCCCTCGGCGAACTGCTTGGGAGTCATCGGCGCATGGCCCTTCAAAGCCAACTCATTGTTCTGATTCCAGTAAGCTGCCAGCACCGAACGCTGGGGCAAGCCGTCAGAAGCGTGTTTAGGCTTTGCTGCTTCAAGCCTTTCCTCCAGTCCAGCCTGCGTTTTTGCATAATCTTCGCTTAATTCCTTAACTCCATGAACTCCTGCAGCAGCTGCAAGATGAAAGCGCTCTATTGTACTGTAAGAGTTTCCCTCTTTAATGAGTCCAGGCAATGCGTGATAGCCCTTTACAGCATCAGGAACCTTTACCTCCTCTTCCCTCTTCAGCCACCTGCCACCACCCAAACCCATCTGCTTTGCAAAGTCATGCCCTATCCTGAGCCTGCCGCTCCTGTCAGTTGTAACGCCTAAATTAGCTAATGTTTCCAAGTCGCTTTCACTAAACTGTTCTCCTCTCAATACCATCTTGTTACACCCCCAATTTAGCTGTATTTCTTGAACTGCCTTTGCGATGACCGTTTGTATGAGCATTATTTACCAATCTTTCAAGTCCCACAAGGCCGGCAATAGCGAAAGGAACCTTCACCAACGGTCCTGTTCCGCCTTCCTTAGTCATAGCACAAAGCTCAACAGGCCTGGCGAGTAATATTGCCTGGCCAAAATAACCGACAGGCTGCATATAGTGATTATCCCTATAACCGCTTGGATGAACGAAAGTGCCGCCTTTGCCAACAAAAACGTAAGCTCTGTCTGCTCTGTCAAAGCCTATGATAAACGCTTGAGCCGCAGCCATCTCTCTCGCACTTGGCTTTTCCCCAAATTTTGAAGCGTCAACTACAATCTCCCAATCGTAAAATCCGACACTAACCCCAGTTATGCTGCCCTGGTTTTTTGGCGCTCCAAGTTCATCAACTGCTCCGCCAACAAGGTTTTCAAGCCCTCTTACATCGTAAATGCTTTCAGGATTTCTCTTTATCCTTATGCCTCTGGCTGCTAAAGAGTGCCTTATGCCCTGACCATACCATCCGCTTCTGCCCATTTTTAATCAGCACTAGCACTGCGAGAACTAGTATTTAAACCTTTCGATATTTTTACTACTTTCAAGTTACGTCAGTTACGCCTGTCAGAACTCTGTCAGCTTCTTCTCCTGCCCGAACTTCAGTATGGTGGTGCTGCCCTCGCTGCCGCCAGTAACTTTTTCAGTTGCAATGAACCTGTCATCTTCAAGCTTCGCAATCCTGCGCTGGAACGTCTTGTAAACCATGCTGCCCCCTGCTTCCTTGTAAGCCTCGTAGATTTCGCCAATCTTCCTGCCCGAGTTCTTCTTTACGATGTTCAGTATGAAGCGGGTCTCGCCTTCCAGCTCCTCTGCCTTCTTAATGCTGAACTCATCAAGCTTTTTCATCGCTGCTGCAACATCAGCAGCTGTGATTTTTCCCGAGTTGCGCTCCTCGGCAGTGTTCGCGGCTTCTTTCATCAGGTAAAGCCCTGAGCGTATGTCCTGCATGCTGGACGCTTTCTGCACAACAGTTTCGAAAGCATCAGCGTCCCAAACTTCAGGAGCAAAAACGAACTCCATCCGCTGCTGCAAAACTCCCCTGGTTTCCGTCAGGTTGTACGGCTTGAACTCAAGCACCTCAGCAGTCAACCTTGACTTTATCCTGGTGTCGAGCTCGGCAATCCAGCCCTTGTGGTTAGTAATGAGGATTACCGACTTCGTGAACACCTCCTCAATGACGTTGTAAATAAAATCAACATCGTCAATCTTGTCAACCTCGTCAAACACAAACACTGCCGCTTTCTTGTTGATATCCTTCTTTACAATGCCAAAAAGCTCATCGCCCCTCTTGTTCTGGGTGAACTTGTAGCCAACGGCATCGCACATCTCAAGCAGAATCTTGAATGTTGTATCGCACTTCCAGCAGTTGATGTAGAACGGCATGATGTCGTCTGTTTCCTGGCCAAGCTCCTGCAGTAAGTTCCTGACAGCTACAGTCTTCCCAACCCCTGACGGGCCGTAAACAAAAACATTCCTGCCACTCCTCTTCTGGAACAGCGGCCTGATCGCGGCTGCTATCTGCCTCATCTCATTCTCGCGGTACTTGACCAGCTTCGGCTGATAATCGTAGTCCAAGCCAATCGGGTTGCGGAACAGTGACTCGCCGCTGCTGCCAGTGCCCCCGAAAAAAGCCATGAGACGCAGAGCGGCTGGAATGTTTAAATAGTTTGTTGTGGCTGCTGCCCTGATTGCGCCAGTCACGCCGAACCTTTCCCGTCCGGATAAGAGCCCAGCATCCTGACGAACCCGGCATTCTGCTTAAGCGTTCCAAGAGCATCCTGCACCTTCTTTTCGCCAACTCCGCCCTCGAAGTCAAGGTAGAACACATACTCCCACTTGGCGTTTTTCATTGGCCTTGACACTAGCTTGGTCAGGTTTATGCTGTTCCTCGCAAAGCCCCCCATGCAGCGGTAAAGGGTGCCGGGCTTATGGGCGGTGCTGAAAACAAGCGATGTTTTCATTCTAGCAGCCGCCTTTGAAGGGGCTTTGGATATTATAAAGAACCTCGTGGTGTTGTCCTTGTCGCTTTCAATCCCTTTTTTAAGGATGCTCATGCCATAAATCTGCGCTGCCAGTTCGCTGGCAATGGCGGCCTTATAACTCTTGCCGCTTCTTTTTATCATGGCAACGGCCCCTGCAGTGTCATAAACCGCAATTTTTTCTGCACTCATCTCCGAGAGGAACCTGTTGCACTGCGCGAGCGCTTGGGCGTGCGAGTAAACCTTTGTAATATTGCCAAGCCTTGAGCCGGGCTGGCCTATGAGGCAGTGCTCTATGCGCAGGTAAGCCTCGCCGTAAACGTTAAGTCCGAAATCCATGAGAAGGTCGTAGGACTCGTAAACGTCTCCGGCAAGCGAGTTCTCTACCGGGACTATCCCAAAGGCTGCATTGCCGCTTTCAACGGCTTTGAATACGTCCTTTAACGTTTTGCACGGAGTTGTTTGTGCGCTGCCCCCGAAGAAGCGGCGACAGGCAAGCTCGCTGTACGCGCCATGCTCCCCTTGGAAGGCAACCTTCATTTTTTGCATTTCGCTTGCTGCTGATGTTATAATTGCTGCAGTAGCTGTCAACGGGCCAGCAGCTGGGGCGATAACTGCATTTGCCTTCTCGTGTTTCCTGAGTTCATCAACCACGCTTGTAACTTCGTTGCCAAACCGCTCTTCCACCGGATGGGCAAACCTGTTGTAGGCGTGAATATCCTTCAACAGCCGCTCACTGTCATTGCTCACAGAGGCAGCTATCAGCAGCAGCCTTCTGGAATTCAGCGTGCTTACCTTACTGCCTAGCAGGGCCTGGAAGCTAATCCGGTTAAGCGCCTTTCCGATTATTTGTGGAATGTTAAGTGCCATGGCAATTGCGCGGTCATGCTCCTCAGGGCTTGCGATTATGGTCCTGAACCCTTTTCTTTCAAGGTAGCGCCTCATTTCAGCCGATGCCGCCCCTCTGCTGCTGCTGGCAGGGCACAGCACAATCTTCTTGGCTTCAGGGTCAGAAAAGCTGTCAGGGCCAAACAGGGGGTGAGTCCCAAGAATTTCCACTGTGCGCGGCAGAATTTCCTGCATAATCCTTAGAGGGTATTCTTTCACAGAGCATGTGTCCATGATAACAGCCCCGCTTTTCAAATGGGGCTTTATCTGCTTTAACACAGCTTCCATTTCAGATATAGGAACGGCCAGGATAACAATTCCCTTTGCTGCTGCCTCGGCAACAGGGACATAGCTTACCCCAATTTTCTCAGCAGTTGCCGACTTGTCTGACAGGTTGCTGGCAGAGACCTCAAAGTCATCCTTCAGAATCCTTGCAAGCAGCTGCCCAAACCTTCCAAATCCTATGATTCCTACACTCTTTCTCTTCCTGCCAACTTTCGCCGCTGCTGCAGTTGTCAATGTTATACCCTCACAGCCTTTTGCCTTAGGAGGTGGTCTGCTATGACTAGCGCAAGCATCGCCTCAGCCACAGGAACAACCCTCGGGCAGATGCACGGGTCGTGCTTGCCTGTTACCCTTATCTTTGTTGCCTTGCCGTCTACTGTCACAGTGTCCTGCTCCTGTGGGATTGACGAAGCAGGCTTGACAGCAATCCTTACAATGATGTCCTGCCCTGACGTTATTCCGCCAAGCACGCCGCCTGCATTGTTAGAGGCAAAGTTAAACTTTGGGCGCATTGCATCGTTGTGCTCTGACCCCCTCATGGATGCAGCAGCAAAGCCAGAGCCAATCTCAACACCCTTTATTGCCGGTATCGACATCACTGCCTTGGCAATGTCAGCGCTTATCTTGTCAAAGACAGGCTCGCCAAGGCCAGCAGGAACGCCTTTCGCAACGAGCTCAACAACCCCGCCTACAGAGTCAGCCTCACCCCTGGTTTTCATTATCAGCCCTTCCATTAGTTTTGCTTTTTCCATGTCAGGGCACCTGACGATGTTGCGCTCTATCTCCTTGTAATCAACTTTTTCCGCAACTATACTGCCAACCTGCTTGACATAGCCAATTACACTGATGCCGTCCTTCGAGAGAAGCTTCTTTGCAACAGCGCCAGCAGCCACCCTCCCGATTGTTTCGCGGCCAGAAGCCCTTCCCCCTCCGGTGTAGTCCCTTATGCCATACTTCTGGAGGTAAGTGTAGTCAGCATGCCCTGGCCTGAACGCGTCCTTAATAGGCTCGTAGAATTTTGGTTCTGCAGCCTTGTTGAAAACAATCATTGCTATTGGCGTTCCTGTTGTTTTGCCTTCGAACACGCCGGATAGTATTTCAACCTTGTCCCCTTCCATTCGCTGAGTAGTTATCTTGCTCTGCCCCGGCTTTCTCCTGTCAAGCTCCCTCTGCACGTCCTGCTCGTTCAGCTCCAGCATCGGAGGGCAGCCATCAATAACAACGCCAACAGCCTTCCCATGGCTCTCCCCCCAAGTTGTTATCCTGAACAGCGTTCCAAACGTATTGCCTCCCAATTAAATCACCCCAAACTTATTCAAGTGTTTAACTATCTCGGCCGCAGCATCCTTAACTGTGCTATTGCTGGTGTCAACAACAAAGTTTGCCATCCTTTCGTAAACAGGCATCCTCTCTCTCAGGATTTCCTCAACTTCTGCAACAGGGCTTTTTCCCTTCAGCGGAGGCCGTATGGCCGCGCCTGCCTTGTTAAGCCGCTGCCTTATCACATCAGCATCCGCCTTAAGCAGCACGAATAAGCCTTTCTTCTTTAGCTTTTCGACATTTTCGCTGTCCATGACAGCTCCTCCACCGCAGTCTATAATGATTTTGTCCATTTTAGCTGCCTCGGCAACTGCCCGCTTTTCCAGTTTCCTGAAATAATCCCAGCCTTTTTCTTTTACAACAGCAGCCACCGGTTTGCCCGCTTTCTTCTCCACCATGGCGTCGGTTCCAATAACTTGCCAACCCAGCATTTTTCCAAGCTCTTCTGCAATGCTGGTCTTTCCGGTTCCGCGGTAGCCTATAAGTGCAATGTTCATCTCTCATCAGTCATCCTGCCGAGCTTTGCAAAAAAGTCAGGGAAGGTCTTGCTCACGCAGCCCGGATTCTCAATCTTAATCCCTTTGACGGCAAGGCCGGCTACTGCAAAGCTCATTGCCATCCTGTGGTCGTTATATGTTGAAATTGTGGCTGCACCCGGCCTTCCGGGAATTATCCTTAAGCCGCCGCCGAATTCATCAACTTCGCAGCCAATCTTTCTCAGTTCCGACGCCAAAGCTGCTATCCTGTCTGTTTCTTTTATCCTGAGGTTGGCAACGTTCCGGATTGTGGTCAGACCTTCCGCAAAGGCAGCGACAACTGCAAGCGTCTGCACTACATCGGGCATGCTGTTCATGTCAGCATCAATCCCCTTAAGCTTTACACCCTGAACCTCAATCCAGTTTCTGCCTTTCCTCACTGTGCAGCCCATTTTCTGCAAAAGGTCAACAAACCCAACTTCGCCCTGGACAGACTTGGGATTTATCCCAGTTACCTTCACCTTTCCTCCTGTAATGGCGGCAGCCGCAAAAAAATAGCTCGCATTTGCAGCATCCCCTTCAACAAAGTATTCCCTGTGTTTGTAATTTCCTTTTTTAACAACAAATTTCCCATAGTTGCTGTTTTCTACAACGATGCCAAAATCCCCCATCACGGCTACTGTCATGTCAACGTACGGCTTTGATGTTAGTTCGCCATCAACAACGACTTCGGAATCCATTTCTGCATAAGGCAAAACCATCAGCAATGCGCTCACATGCTGGCTGCTGGCCTTTCCACGGATTCTTACAGTCCCGCCCCTGAGCTTTCCACCCCTGATAGTCACGGGAGGGCAGCCTGTTTCGGTTTCAGCCCTGGCTCCCAGCTGGTTAAGAGCGTCAACCAAGTCCTGCACAGGCCTTTCCCTCATACGTTCATTCCCTGTTATTGTTGCTTCTGTATCAAGAGCAGCAAGCGCAGCCAAAAACCTAGCGCTTGTGCCTGAATTGCCGACAAATATTTTGCCATGCGGCTGCCGTGGTTTTCCGCCAAACCCGTCAACAATCACCACGTCATCCTTCGCAACAATCCTGGCTCCGAACGCCTTCAGCCCCTTAATCATGTACTCCGTATCTTCGCTAGCCAGCGCATTTTCAAGCACAGACCTCCCGGTTGCCAGTGCGGCAATGACCAATGCCCGGTTTGTAAAGCCTTTTGAGCGGGGGCACTGAACTACAGCATCAACCTTTGCTGCCTGCTTTATATCAAGCGTTTGCATTTTGCAAAGCCTCCCTTATCACTTTTTCAGGCGCCTTTTTACCGGTCCACATCCTGAACTGGTCCAGAGCCTGCAGGACCAGCACATCACGGCCGCTGACTGTGATACATCCCTTCGCTTCTGCTTCCTCAATCAGCCTCGTCTCGCCCCTCTTAAGGTAAACAAGGTCCATCACTGTTGTGCTGGGCCTTAGGAGATCAGCATCAACAGGCAGCCCGCCTTCCATGCCAAGAGAGGTGCAGTTTACCAGTATGTCATGCTTAATTTTGCCAAGCTCAGCAAGGCCTCCGTATGCGCAGCCGTATTTTTCAGCCAGGTCTTTTGCCTTGTCAAGCGTCCTGTTAAGGATTGTCAGGTTACCGCCTTCGTTTACAATGCCATAGGCCATTGCCTTTGCCGCTCCCCCGGCACCGAGGATTACAACCTTCCTGCCTCGAACCAGAGTTTTCTTTTTAAGCGCATTCATCCCGCCAATCATGTCGGTGTTATACCCCTTCAGCCTACCATCCTTTTGCTTCACCACCGTGTTAACAGCCCCTATAGACTTTGCCATTTCGTCAAGCTCATCAAGGAAAGGGATGATTGTTTCCTTGTGCGGAATTGTTACAGCAAACCCGTGAACAAGCTGCTTGAACCCTTTGACGAAGCTGCCGATGTCCCTGACTGGGAATTTCACGTGCACCGCATTTATGCCGAGTGCCTTGTAAGCAGCATTGAACATGTATGGCGAGCTGCTGTGCTTTTCAGGGCTGCCAGCAACGCCAAGCAGCTTTGTTTTTGAGTCCAGTTTGTCAGCCCTGTAAACTTCCCTCAGCTCAACTGCGGTCAGCTGCCCTGGCGCTGCCTCCTTCCCCTGAGCGAGAGAGGCGTAAGTCATGAACCCGCCAAACTTCCTGTAAAGAACCCTGCTCAGGCTGCCCAATGGGCCCATGCAGAAAACAACTGCCTTTTTGCCCTCGCGCCTTGCAACAGATAGCACCTCAAAAGCTTTCAAGTTGTCGTTGACCGTGTTAGCCATCACAGCAATCTTCACAATATCCGCGCCTGCCGCAATAATTCTTCTGTAAACATGGGGCAAATTTGTGGGAGTTTCTTTAAAATTATGATACGAGACAATAGCGCCGCTTGCACAGCACCCACCCAGTGATTCAATCACCTTTTTGGGAGTGCCGAGTTCAACATCAACAAAATCAGCGTCCAAAAACTCTATTGCATCCATTAAGGTATCAAACCTCTTCTTATCAGTGCCGCTGTAATTGCCGCCCTGCGGCCTTGGCCTGCATGTGGCAATTATTGGCTTTTTTCTGCTGGCAGAAATCCTCTTAAAATCACATTGCCCAATAATGTCAAGCCTGAGCTCGACAATATCCGCTACCTCCTGAGCCTGCCTGAACTCTGCCAAGGCTGCTTCGCCTTTCCCGGTAACTGGAACGCAAATCATCTTCACACATTTTGCTGCTTTTGTTTCTGCATACTTCTGGACTCCGCCATTATCTCCCTGAAAAGCCTCTCGGCAAAGTCCTCGCTGATTCCAGCTGCCTTAGCGGCTTTCCTGACGCGCCCAATGACTTCAAGCTCCCTTCCAGGCTGAAGTACGTCAATGCCAAGCTCTTTCTTGACCTTGGCAATCTCCCTTGCCGCCGAAAACCTTTTTCCGAGCAGCTGGATTATCCGCTCATCAATCGCGTCTATTTCCTCCCTCAACTTATTCAGCCTTTCCTCTCCCTGCATTTTTCAACAGCCTCCCTCACAACATTTTCTTCGACTTCAAAAGCGTAATTCCCATCGCTACTGGCAACCTTACCTATGCTTTTCAAAAGCACAAACCTTGGCTGGTTGGCCCTTGCTTTCTTGTCAGACTTCATAGCATCAATAAGCTTTTCGAAACTGTAACTGGGCAAAGAGACAGGGAGTCCTGCAGCAGTAATCAGAGCTTTCAAGCGCTCAACATCCCTGCTATCTAGCAGGCCCTTCATCATTGAAATCTCAGCCTCAACAGACATTCCGGCAGCAATAGCCTCACCATGGCTTGTATGATACTTGCTCAGCATCTCAATAGCATGCCCAACTGTGTGGCCGAAGTTAAGAATCATCCTTAGCCCGGACTCTGTCTCATCAAGTTCAACAACTGATTTCTTAATCCCGCAGCATCGCCAAATTAATTCACCCACCGCATCGTTGTCCCTATCCAGAATCCTGTCAATGTTTTTTTCTATGAAAGAAAAAAGGGCAGCGTCAGCAATTGCTCCGCACTTTATCGCCTCTGCCAAACCATTTCGCAGCTCTTTTTCCCGCAGCTGCTTCAAAAAGTCAGTGTCAATATAAACCTTTTTTGGCTGGTGAAATGAGCCCACCATATTCTTGCCGCCAGCAAGGTCAACCGCTGTCTTACCGCCAATGCTGCTGTCAACCATAGCCAGCAAGGTTGTGGGAACCTGTACGTAAGGCACCCCCCTGCAATAGATGGCAGCCACAAAACCCGCCAGGTCACCAACAACGCCGCCACCAAGCGCAACAACTACCGTGTCTCTTCCAAGCTTTTTCCGCGCCATTTCCTCACAGACAGCGGCAACTGTTGCAAAATTCTTCCTTTGCTCCCCAGCTGGAAAACTAATAACCTCGGTTTTTATTCCCCTCCCGCGTAAAATCCCGGCAACTTTGTCACAAAAAAGCTTCCTGATATTAGAATCAGTGATAACGCAGTAACTGCTGCCCAGAGGTCTTTTAACAGAATCCTCCCCAAGAAGCAAAGAAGCGCCCGAACCGATAACAATGGGGTAAGAATCATCGCTACTTTTTCTAAGGCTGACAAGAAGCTGCCTCATGGTTACTTCAGACCCTCCTGCCAAGAACAGGCGCAAGCTCTCGTAGCTGCTTAGCCATTTCCTCCAGTTGCTGAAGAGTTATCGACTGGGCGCCATCGCACAGCGCTTTCTCAGGCTCAGGATGTACCTCCAATATGAGCCCGTCAGCGCCAACTGCCAGTGCAGCCCTTGCAATTGGCAAAATATAGTTCCTGTCGCCGGTGGAATGGCTTGGGTCAATTATGATTGGGAGGTGGCTTTCCCTTTTGACAACAGGTACAGCGCTGATGTCCAGCGTGTTCCTTGTTGCTGTTTCAAAAGTCTTTATGCCGCGCTCGCAAAGTATTACTTTGTGGTTTCCCTCTGACATGACATACTCTGCAGCAAGGAGGAACTCTTTGACGGTAGCTGACATGCCCCTCTTGAGGAGGACTGGCTTGTCAGTCCTGCCAACCTCCTTAAGCAGGTCAAAGTTCTGCATGTTCCTAGAGCCGATCTGGAAAATATCAATGGCATCTGCAAGAAGCTCAACCTGCCTCACGTCCATCACCTCTGTCACAATGGCGAGGCCGGTTTCCTTCTTTGCTTTCTTCAGCAATGCAATACCTTCCTCCCTGATGCCCTGGAAGTCATACGGCGAAGTCCTAGGCTTGAATATCGAGCCCCTAAGAAAATTCAGCCCCAGTGACCTGACTTTCCTGGCAACAGTAAGATACTGCTCCTCGCTTTCAACGGCGCATGGCCCGGCAATCACGGCAAAGTCCCCGCCGCCTATCCTCGCGCCGTTAACATCAACAACTGTGTCCTCTTTCTTGAATTCCCTGCTGGCAAGCTTGTAAGGCTTAAGCACAGGCAACACGTTCTCAATGCAAGGAATAGCCTTCAGCTGCTCCACGTTGAGCTTGCGCTCATCCCCAATTGCGCCAATTATGGTAACGAACTCGCCTTTGGAAACGTGGGCGCGAAGCCCAAACTCATGAACCTTCTTCTCCACATGCTTAATGTCAGCATCAGTTGACCCTGGCCTTAACACGATTATCATGCTGTTACCTCCATACCTGCTGCCTAGCATGCGCTCTGCTCCTGAAAAGGCAACCACCGCGGTTTGCCCTTATTTTAACAATAGCGTCCTTGTCCATTTTATAAATCCTTTGCTAACGCCATTGCCTGTGTCTTGGCTGCTTGGTAAATCTCACGAGCCGGACCAACTCCCTGTCTCAATGCCTCAATTGTCGGCCCAATGCCGAAATCGCTCAAGGCCTCAGCGGTTTGCCTTATTGCAGTTTCGCTCCTGTAACGGCTTCCCCCTATGGCTATTATGGCAGTGACGGCGTGAATTCCGTACTTCCCAACCAGCCCGGGTAAACTGCCTCTGTTAGATTCAATGGCCTCCACAGAGCCCTGTGGTATGCACCTGGTGCAGTCGTCAACACAATTCAACAAGTCAACAAGACCATCGCTTCTTGCTTCGATACTGCTAGCGTGGCCAGAAATGTACAGACCAACCACATCCGCAAGGTCTGCCAGGCTCCGAATCGTTCTCGTTTCGGTTCCTGCCTGTCCTTCAATGATAACCTTCACCTTTCACACCCGTCCGTTACGTTTACAGTTTTATCTCACATTGTTTTTTTTGCACCTCGCCCCTCACCTCAACAAGCCGAAACAGAAAGAAGGGCTAGGCGCTCAGTAGCCGAAATAGAATGTAAAGACAAAAAATCCAAAGAAAGCTCCGCCTAACTCAGAACCTTTCTCATTTAATCTGCGGAACTCTTTCTTCATAGCAGCTGTGCAAGAAGACGGCAGTATTTAAAGGTTGCAGCAATATTGTATATACTATTTTCCGATAACCTTCTTCCCAAAATACGGCACCAGCACGTCAGGCACTGTGATTGTGCCGTCCTTGTTCTGGAAGTTTTCAACGATTGCAGCCATCACGCGGCTGGTGGCAACAGCTGTGGCGTTTAGGGTATGAACATATTCTTTTTCCCCTGCCTCTTTGTTGTTGTAGCGGATATTAAGCGCTGTTGCTTGGTAAGTTGTGCAGTTGCTGCAGCTTACAACCTCGCGGTAAGCGTTCTGCCTAGGGAACCAGGTTTCCAAGTCGTACTTTTTAGCAGCAACCATGCCAATGTCGCCTGTGCAAACGTTAACGACTCGATACGGGATTTTCAGCTGCTGAAGCAGCTCTTCAGCGTTTTTCAGCAGCTCCTCGTGCAGCTTCCAGCTGTCCTCCGGCTTGCAAAAGGCAAACATTTCAACCTTGCTGAACTGGTGCACCCTGAACAGGCCTCGGGTGTCAACGCCGTGGCTGCCAATCTCCCTCCGGAAGCAGCTGCTTACGCCGCAAAACTTCAGCGGAAGCTGCTTTTCATCCAATGTCTCGTTCATCATCATAGCAGCAAGCGGGTGCTCAGATGTTGCAATAAGGTAGCTGCTTTCTTTTTTCTCGTTTTCTTTTGACTTCTCGCTGCTGTTGCCGCCTTCGTCAATCTTGTACATTACGTTTTCAAAGTCGGAAATGGCAACGACTCCTTCGTACGGCTTTCGCTGCATCATCAAGGGCGGCTCTATCAGCGTGAAGCCCTTCTTTTCCATTGCCGCCGCCGCGAAATTTATAAGCGCGAATTCTAACTTTACCAAATCGCCTTTAAGAAAGTGGAAGCCTGCTCCGGCAATCTTCGTTGCCCTTTCAAAGTCGGCAAGGCCAAGCTGCTCCAGGAGCTCGCCGTGGCTTTTGAGAGGGAAGGTTGGCTTTTTCGGCTGCCCCCACCTCCTGGCTTCCTTGTTTTCAGTATCGTCCTTGCCAACCGGCACTGACTCGTGAAGAACGTTCGGCAATCTTCGAAGAATAAAGTCAATCCTCTGCTCAACCTGCTGCAGTTTCTGTTCTGCCGCTGCAATCCTCTGCGGCAGCTCCTTTACCTCCTTTACCTTCGCAGCTATGCTCTTTCCCTGCTTCTGAAGCTGGTTGATTTCCTGGCTGATGGCGTTGCGGCTGTGGCGGAGCTTCTCCCACTTCTCCTTCAGCTCCTTCCACTCATCGTGCTTCCCAACCACCTCGGCAACCCAAGAAACTTTTTCCTTGTCACCCCTTTTCTCCAAGTCTTTCTTTACCGCAGACTGGTTTGCCTTGATGAATCTGATGTCCAGCATTCCACTAGGACTCTTGCAGCGGCAATATAAATATTTTGATTTAAAGCATTACTGAAACGCGTCTAAGAAGGCTGCACAACCGTGACCTTAAGCCCGGAGCCGGAGCTAACCGCATCCGCAATGACCTTTCCAATCTTGTTCTTCCTTGAAATCTTGAAAACCCCGCCCTTGCCGACGTTTGCGGTCATGACGTAGTCCCCATCAACATAAACGCTGACATTCTTGTTTGCGAAAATATTGTCAACAGAGAACACGACGTGCTTCTTGCCAATCTGCGCATCAAAGGCAATATTCTCCTCTTCACCTTCACTGGCTGCATCCGCAGCCCTTTTTGCGCTGAGCGGCTGGACATCGATGCCAACGCCCAATTTTTCCTCAATCGCGGCAATGTTTTTCCCGTCTTTGCCAATCAGCCTGGCTATCTCCTTCTCAGGGACGTACACGACGCACTTCCTGTCAGAAACCATCTCGACCTTTGCGCCGCTGACGTACTCCCTCATCTTCGCTTCCAGTGCTGTTGCAGCGAACTGCTGGATTGGGCTCCTGCTCCTGACAAGGCTGCTGACGGGGATCACAACCGTCTCCTCACCGTAGCTGTAAAGCTCATACTCAAGCTTTCCAGTTTCGAAGTCGTTCACAACCACAACAGGCCTTGCCAAGTCAGCCTCGGTCATGCCCTCCGGAACCTTGACTGTCATGTTTAAGCTGAGAACTTTGCCAACAAAGCCGTTCCTGATGAAAATCACCGTGTCGATTATTTGCGGGATAACGCCAAGCTCAATCCTGCCAACAAAGCGCTGAATCGCGTCTATCGGGTTGGTTGCGTGGACCACACCGGCAAGGCCTATCCCTGCCAGCCTTAAGTCAGCGAACAATTCAAAATCAGCCGTGTTGCGCATCTCATCAAAGACAGTGTAGTCAGGCCTTGACAGCAGCAGAATATCATGTATCTCTTGGGGGCTGCCATGACTGATGGCGTACTGGGTTATGCTGTCTGGCAGGAGAAGGTCTCTCGGCGCTTCCACTGTCTTCACAATCTTGTCCTGCAATGCGTAATGCTCTGCCAAAGCTTGTGCGAATGTGCTCTTACCCATGCCTGGAGCCCCTGCAATTAGTATGCCTTCTGCCTGCTCTTTTATGCGGTGCCTGAGCTTGTCAGAAAGGTTGTAATCATCCAGGGAGAGCTTTTTCACAGGCCTGACAGCCGTGATTTCCCAGCCGTCTGACAATGGCGGCCTGGTGATGACAACCCTGTAAGGGCCAAGCTGGACTATTGTGCTGCCAGCCCTTTCAAGCTCGACAAAGCCGTCCCTCCTCACGCCAGCTTCCTCGATTATCTCGCGAGACATTTCCTTGACCTCTTCCCTGCTGAGCGGCTTGCTGTCAATCTCCCTGAAAGTCCAGTTGCCAGGCATGCCCTTCTTCGCCTTTGGGGTGACATTCTCCCTTAAATGAACGCTCATGGTTGACTCGTCAAAGTAGGACTCCATCCTTATCGCGTGCTGCATCTGCTCAATCTCAACGAAAATTGTCGGGATGTTTTTAGCTGCTGCCACCTCTGCCTGCACCCTGTCAGCTGTCAAGAGCGTGCCGCCTGTCTCAAACGCCAACTGCCTTATCAACGCATCAATCTCGCCAAGCCTCGCGTGCCTGATTTCGGCAGCGTGCGGCCTTAAGCCCGCAAACTTGAGTGTAAAGCCCATTTCTTCAGAAATGTCCTTGAGCCTTTTTATTTCGTCAAGGCCGAGAAAGCCAATCGTCTTGTTAAGGTTGGCCTGGTGCTCAAGCTCGGCAATGACTGCCTCGTGAATCAGGATTGTTTCAGGCATTATCTCGCCTGCCTTCACCTTCCTGCTAACCATGCCTTCAATGATTACAGAAGTGTCAGGAAC
>CAZBFZ010000003.1:0-16067 GCA_964491245.1 uncultured Methanosarcinales archaeon | reverse complement strand
GTTGAAAAATACGGGTTCCAGGTGATTGCTTTCAAATAGGCGGGATACCAAGCTCCAAAAAAACGCACTTAAAATTCGAGAAGCCCAAGAGCATGCTCTGGCGTCATTATCCTTATGTTCCTGAAACTTCTAAGATTTAGCAAATGCTTGTCATATGTGATCAAATAATCTGAGGAAGAAGCTAAAGCGCATTCAAGGATTTTATTATCGTCAAGGTCTTCCTTGATAATGTTAACCTTTTCTAAGGGAGTCACGAGATTTAGGAATAGGAGAAGCTTCCCCACGATTGCAGGGATTCTGTCATCAGAATATTCAAAATCCCTCTTGAGGACTTTTTTGTATTATGAAATAATGGCTTCGGAAGAAAAAAGTTTCGCATCACTCTTGAGAAACTTAAATAATAGCTTTTGAGCTACGCTTCCATCCCAAAGCGTAGAAGAAAGCAATACGTTAGTATCAAGCACAACGCGCACGGGCTACCCTCTCCTTACCCTCTGAGCCATGTTAAGGATGTCAGATTCTTTCAATCCCTTGCCTTCAAGGAGGGCCCTGCCTTCACGGGCAATTTTTTCTAAGTCCTTAATAAGCGCTTCCTTGGAAGGCATGCCTATTTTCTTCAGAACAATAGTGTCCCTGCTGCCAACAACTGCAAAAAGCGTGCCCTCAGAGGCAGAAACCGCAGCGCGCACATTCTCAGGAATAACTACCTGCCCTCTTGACGACATCTTTGTTGTTTCCATCTCCATAAAAATCACCTCTAATCTTACTTTCTTATAGTAAGAATACCTTATATAAAAGCTTTCCTCTTTTATTACCGCAGGAACGCGAAGAAAATGTTGCCAAAGGAGATTGTGACAGCATAAGCTATGAGGAAAGTTGGCGCGAACGGTATGCCCTCCTTCACGGTAACGTACCGTATCTTCTTCTTTTTGTAAAGCATAACAAGCTGGCGTATCTGCCGCTGCTCAACGCCCAGGTCTTTGGGGCCGGCTATGCGCCTTCCTCCAACAACAACATCCTTCGCAATCCAGTCGCCCTCGGTGAGCTTCATTGGGCTGACCATCTTGAGCATGCATGACTTCTCAACCGCCTTCGCGAGGACTGAGAGGTACAGGCCGATAAAAAGCGCTGTAAGGACTATGACAACAGAAAGCCTGATTAGGAAATCGCTGGCTACGGCAACTGTGACGAGACCGGCAACTGCCGCAATGAGGAGGATTTTTCTCAGAGCCGCGTAATGATGCAGCTGCTTTTTTAATTCGTCAGCAAACTTTCCCTTGTTTTTCAGGGCGAGGAACGCGCCTATCGCGATGGCGTAAAAAAGGCTTACCGCAACAAGGTTGAACAGGAAAGCCCCGAACTGGCTGCCAATGCCCAGGAAAGGAGGGGCTGTTGCGAAGGGAAGGCCAAGCGCAGCGCCCATGCCGATGAGAAGCTTGCTGTCGCCTCCGCCCCACTGGCCTGTGTAGAACATCAATGCGGCAAGGGCCAAAGCGGCAGCTGCCCCTGCAACGCTGAAGGCAATGAAGCGCCAGTCAGCAGCAACAGCCGACTGCAGCAGGCCAATGCCCAGCCCCACAGCGACAAGGCCGTAATTCACCCAGTTTGGGACTTCCCGCTTTTTAAGGTCGCTAATTGCGGCTGCAGCGAGAAAAGAGATTATGATCAAGTGCTGAAGCTGCAGGAATTGGAGCATGGCAGCTTTTGCTGGCGAGGGTTTTATAAGCTTTGCGGATTAATGTGCTGGTCACTCATCTAAGGCCTCAATGAGTATTTTCATACGTGCCTTATGCGCTTTGTTGCGCCTTTTTCTTGCTTCAAGAATAGCTTTCTCAAACTCTTCGCCAGCTTTTCCGCTCAAAACGCCAGCAAAAGAGCTCAAGGGCTTTTTCTTGTAAACGCGTTTTGCCATGGCTATGGCTAGATAAGTTTAAAAATTTAAATTTTATTATGTTTAATTAAATACGCTACGATGCCGCCTATGCTTTCTGCGCCGGATGTACCGAAAACTTTTTATAGTTATAGCTATAACTATAGCTCATGGCAACCACGATACAGGTCTCAGACACTACAAAGCAGATGCTGAACATGCTGAAGGAAAAGAAGCAGGCAAAGACGCACGACATGGTGATACAGCAGCTCGCCCAGGCAGAAATGACCGCCTTTCTTGAGGTAGCCGACAAGTTTGAGCGGGAAAACCGAAGATTTGATGTATGCCGGACTTTCATGCAAAGAAGGGCTGCAGTTCTCCCGCTTACCGTAGAGATTGCACTTGCCGCAGCAAAGCTGAAAAAGAAGCAGAGGGAAAAGAAAGATAAGTTTAGCATTTATGACGGAATTCATCTTGCGACAGCCATGCAGGAAAACTCTGTTCTCGTTACAGCAGACTTTAATTTCGCAGGGCTGGAGAATGTGATGGTTGTGTGAAGAAGGGAAAAAAACTCACCGATTATGCAGGAATATGGGCTGATATGCCTGAGGATGAGTGGAAGCTATTTGAGCGAAGAGTGAATGAGGCAAGAAAGAACCTTAACGCTTCGCAGAAAAGAAGGATTGAGACACTAAAATGAAAAAGCCACTTGTGCCTGCGAATTTTAAAGTCCCACAGCGGATAGAAACGAAAAGGTTTCTTGTCAGAATGCTGATGATACGTGATGTTGACAAAGACTATGACGCTGTCATGACCAGCATCAGCCATCTTAATGGCGTATTCGGCCCGTACTCAAGCTGGCCATCAAAAGACCTTACAAAGGAACAAGACTTAATTGACCTTGGCTGGCACCAGAAGGAGTTCCAGAAAAGGACTTCATTTGCTTACACAGTTATGAAGCCGGATGAAAGCCAGTGCCTTGGCTGCGTTTACATTTATCCTTCAGACAAGCCTAAATTTGATGCCGTCGTATTTTTGTGGGTCAGGAAAAGCGAGCTCAAGAACGGGTTGGATGATGAATTATTCGCAGCGGTTAAAAAGTGGATTAAGGAAAAATGGCCTTTCAAGCATGCTGCTTATCCGGGAAGGGAAATTTCTTGGAGTAAATGGAAGTCGCTGTAAGAAACCAGAAGAATGCCTACTTCAGCCTCACCGCCTCCAGGTTTCTGGGGGCGGATGTTTCTATGCGCATGAGCTTGTGGATTGCGCTTGCAAGGTCCAGACAGCGGGAGGACTCTCCGTGGTTGACTATCACTTTCTTGGGTCTGGGGCTGCACTTGTAGATGAAGTTGAGAAGCTGCTTCCTGTTTGAGTGTGCTGAGAACTCCTCAAACGTAACCACATTGCACCTGATTTGGAGGATTTCCTGGTTTGCGCCGTTGGTGAAGGCGATTTCCTTATCACCTCTTTGTATTCTCCTGCCAAGCGAGCCCTCACCCTGGTACGAGACAACCGCGAGAGAGTTGTCTGGGTTGTCAGCAAGCCCTCGGAGGTATTCAACAGAAGGGCCGCCAACGAGCATGCCTGAAGTTGCAAGTATCACACATGGCTGGCTGCCCTGGATAATCTGCTGCCTCTCCTGCTGGCTGCCAACCTCCTTGAAGACCTCGGCGAGGAAAGGGTTCTGGTCCTTGTGGAAGATGAGCTTTCTCACGTTGGTGTTCAGGTATTCCGGATAGGCAGTGTGGATTGCGGTGATGTCCCAAACAAGGCCGTCAACGTACACAGGAACCTTTGGCAAGTCGCCATTGTACATGAAGTAGTGCAGGGTCAGCATAATCTCCTGGGCCCTGCCTGAGCCAAGGACAGGAACTAGGACCTTGCCGCCTTTCGCGACCGTGTCCTTGACAAGGGCGATGAACTCTGCGTCGTTTTCCTCCTTTGCCTGGTCGCTTATCTCCTTTCCGCCGTAAGTTGACTCGATGATAAGCGTTTCAAGCCTCGGGAAAACGGTTGATGACGGCTCAAGCGCCTGTGTCTTCCCAAATTTCATGTCGCCAGTGTATAAAATGTTGTGCAGCCCGTTGCCGACGTGCATGTGAATCATCGCGCTGCCAAGGGTATGCCCGGCGTTGTAAAGCGTTATCCTCACGTCAGGGGTCACGTCGGTAACCTCGTCATACTCGAGCGAGACAGTGTGCTTAATCATCTCCTTCACGTCCTCAACGTCGTAAATGGGCTCCTTGTTCTCGGACTTCATTATCTTGACAAAGTCAAGCAGCAGCAGGGCAGCCATGTCCCTTGTCGGGGCGGTGCAGTAAGTTGGGCCTCGGAAGCCGAACTTGTACAGGTACGGCAGGAAGCCGACGTGGTCAAGGTGGGCGTGGCTGATGATGACAGCGTCAAGCTGGTCAATGTTGAACTCAGGGCTCTCGAGGTAAGGGTATGCGCTGTCCTGGGATGCAACGTCAACGCCGCAGTCAAGGAGAACCCTTGACTCCGGAGTTTGCAGGAATAAACAGCTGCGGCCAACCTGCCTTCCTCCCCCAAGCATAGTTACCCTTATCCACTCGTTCTTTTTCTCGCGAATCCAGCCGTCATAAATCCTGTGCCCTATCTTGTCAAGAAACTTTCGCCTGTAGTCAGAGTACTGGAACAAGATAGCCCTGACGTTCTCAACTATCTTCGACCTGAGAGCGGGGGTTCGCCTGATGACAGGAACCCACATTGTCTCCTTCCTTATTTCCTGGAGGAGAGTTCCCTGCTTCCCAATGGCGAGGCCGAGCTTCTCTGCCTCTATGACGACAATGCTCCTCTGCGGGTCGAACAGGACATTTGAGATTCCGGCTTCCTCAGGCATGAGGGCCCTTATCTTCTTCTCCGCGTCCTCCTGGTCAAGGACAATGCTTGGGTCGGGGCGAAGCTCAATCCTTTTCTTAATCTCGTCAACAACCTTCTTAATGACGCCTTCGTTGTTGAGGAAGAAATCCCTGTCCTTCGTGTACAGGACTATGTTCGCGCCTTCAAAGACAGCGTCGCTGATCTTCTCCTCGGGAAGGCTCTTCAGAATCTCCTTGATTATGTTTGCCATTTTTAGAATTCCATGCTGCTGTTTTAGTTAATATTTTTTAGTTGGTTTGGGTTAAAATCAAAATTGCGCTGCAATAGCCCTGAAAAGATGCGTGCTTGAGTCAACAAAAAGATCACAAAAGGCGGCTTACTGCTTAATTGTCGTTTCAATCTCCTTGTCAATAACCTTCCTGATGCCGTCTTTCGTTATGGTGTAAACAATCAGTCCGTTGCCGCTTGCTGTGTCCCTCTGCATTGCAACGTTAATGCACTTCACGCAGAGGTCAACGCCCTCCTTCACGGTAATGTCCTTCCTGTACATGGCCTCAAGAACGCCATAAACCACAGTGCTTCCTGAACCGGAAGAAACATAGTCGTCACACTCCATTACAGAGCCGTCAACGAACAGGTCATAGAGATGGAAACCCTCCTTGTCAGTGCCGGCAAGAAGGAACTGCGTTATGCCTGGGATGAGCGAGTACTTCCTTATGTTGCCGTAAACCAGGCTTGCCAGAAGGTTTGCCGCTTCCTTGGCAGTTGTGTCCCGGTCTGTCCTCACCTCCTTGAGCTTGAGCTCGGCCCTTATGAGCTTGGTCAGGAGCTGGGCGTCAGAGACAGTTCCGGCAGTTGTAATTACGAGGTTGTCGGTTATTTTGAAAATCTTCTCGCTCCTCTTGTCGGCAATAAAATAGCCTGCCGTTGCCCTCTTCTCGGCAGCCAGCACCATGCCATCCTTGCATACAAGGCCAATAGTGGTTGTGCCGTGCTTTGTCTTCGCTATAAGGCTTTCATGAGTTTCATCCATCTTCACAATCACGCTCACTCGTTTTTATTTTTTATAACAGCAACAGTTCCTAGAAGCTCCTTACCCGCTATTTAACTGCTATGGCGGGCTCGTATTTAAAGGTTTCTATTGCGGCGGCTGCAGCGGCTAACGAATTGCTGCGCGCTGCTGCGGCAGGTGCTGAATTCCTATACCAGCACAACCACAAAATTTATATAGTAGTTATATCTAATGTATAATCTAATATGGTGCTTGTAAAGGGAAGGGTAAGGGGGTGGGGAAATTCGTTGGGGATAGTTATCCCAAGGGAAAAAGTCGAGGAAGCGGGCATTGTGAAAGACCAGGAAGTAACCATAGATGTAAAATCGGAAAATCCCATAAAAGCCGTATTTGGCTCTCTCAGGGGCTGGAAGATTGACGCTCAGAAAGCGAAGGATGAACTGAGAAAAGAGTGGAGCAAGTGGTAGAATACTTTTTTGACACGTATGCGCTAATCGAGATTGTAAAAGGAAACCCCGCTTATGGCGGATTTGCAGCGGCGAAGGCCTATACGACATTATTGAACTTATATGAACTCTATGTCCAGATACTGAAAGATTATGGGGAAGAATTAGCTAAAAAAGAATTTGAATTCTTCAAGAGGATTCTTATTGAAATAGAAGACAAACATATTTTTTCAGCTGCCTCTTTCAAGATAAAAGACAAAAAAACGCACTTTTCATATACAGATGCGCTTGGCTATTCAATAGCCGGGGCAAAGAGCTTAAAGTTCGTGACTGGCGACAACGAGTTCAGAAACCTTCCTAATGTTCAATTCGTGAGGTAAATGACTGGTTTCTTCTGAGTTCTTGCATGGTGGTAAAGGAACTGTTGCGCGTAGCCGGCATACCCGCCAAAGTAGCTCCTGGCAAATTCGGCAATAACCTTCTCGGTTACTTTTTTTGGCTTCCTAGCTGCAGCAAACTTACTTAATTCGTCGCTGTAGTTGCCAATCATTGCTCTCTTAACCCAGACGTCAACAGGGAACGCCCCGTAGAAGCCGCAAGAGAACAAAAGGATGCAGTCAGCCACCTTGCTGCCAACGCCAGGCAGTTCAAGCAATTTTTCTTTCGCTTTTTCGTAGCCTAAACGCCGCAGCCGCCGCAGAGAGTACTCGTCACCACTGCCGCTAAAGATTTTCGCCGTTTCAAACAGGTATTTTGCCCGGTAGCCGAGGCCGCACTTTTTCAGCTTTGAAAGATCGCTGATTTGCTGCGGCTGCGGGAAGGAAAACGTTTTGAAGCCGTCAAATTCAATGCTGCTGCCGAATGCTGCCGCAATGCTTTCGATGCACTGCCGGATTCTGGGAATGTTGGAAAATGCTGATATGATGAATGATGCTGTGCACTCCCAAATGCCCTGCTCCAGAATGCGGAGGCCGTAGTGGTTCCTTATTGCTGCAGCGATTTTTTCATCGCGGCTTATTGACTTTATTATTTTGCTGTAGCTGTGGTTCAATCCGAAGAACTTTGCGACATCAAACTCTTTGCTGCTGCAATCGTATTCGATTCTGCTGCCGAACTGCCTGATTTTGATTATTGAGTCCCAAACAACAACGTAATAAAAGCCGGTGCTGCCGTTATAGTGCCATCTAAATATCTGGCCTGAGCTAAGAGTGGCTTTGAGGTTGAAATTTTTGAGTTCTTGGTTAATCATTTTTTGCCATTAATAACTTGTACACATCCTTTGCAAGCTCCCGGTAATTTGCTTTCTTACCAGCAGTCTCTTTCGAGAACATTCGCTGGAAGATTTCGTGTAGTTTGTCTGCAAATTCTTTTACACTTGAAGTTTTATTGAAAACAAGTGGCAACTGCTCAATTTCGGGGTCGTATTCATCGAAGTTTGTCTCTTTATCCCGATAGATTCCAATGGGGTCATGCTTGTTAAAAATTTCCCTTAACTCGTTTTTCAGTTTTAATTTCGTTACAAGCCGCCAGTTCATCACTCAGAACACCCTTCCGAACAAGCCCTTATTGCCGGAGGTTTTTTCCTCCTCTTTTTCAAGCTCTTTCAGGAGCTCGTGCTGGCGCTTTGTCAGCTTTTCAGGGACGGCAACAAGCACTTTTATGTTTTCTGCCCCCTTCTCGCCGGTATCTATGTCCCGAATGCCTTTGCCAGCCATCCTGAAAATAGTGTTGCTCTGCGTTCCAGCAGGGATTTTAAGGGTTGCTTTGCCATCCAGGGTTGGGACTTCGATCTCGCCTCCCAAAGCGGCTGCCGCAAACGAGATGGGAATTTCGGCGTAGATGTCATTGCCCCTGCGCTCAAACATCCTGTGCGGCCCGACCCGGATTGCGATGTACAAATCCCCTGAGCTTGAGCCGTGCTCGCCGGCCTCGCCCTCTCCGGAAATCCTCAGGCGGTGCCCATTGTCAACCCCTGCCGGAATCTTCACGTCAATCTTCCTGACCTTCTCAGCCCTGCCTCGGCCATGGCAGGCCTTACAGGGGCTTGTTATTACCTTGCCACTTCCTTTGCATCGCTGGCATGATGAGGTTGCAGTGAAAGTGCCAAAGGCAATCCTCTGGGTCCTTTGCACATAGCCGCTTCCCCCGCAATCACCGCACTCCTTAATCCCGTCAGCTGTCTCGGCGCCTGAGCCGCTGCACTCGTGGCAGCGCTCCATCCTCGGGATTGTCACGGTTTTCAAGGCTCCGGCTGCTGCCTCTTCCAGGCTGACTTCAAGCTCGAAAACAAGGTCAGAGCCCCTTCTCTGCCGCCTCCTCTCCCTGCCGCGGCCTCCGCCGCCAAAGCCGCCTCCGAAGAACTGTTCAAAAAGGTCGTTAATGTCAACGCTTTCAGCACCCATGCCCGAGAAGCCGCCAAAATCGGAAAAGCCAAAGCCGCCTCCGCCTGCCGAGAAGCCCTCGCCTGTGGTGCCGAAGCGGTCGTAAGTCTCGCGCTTCTTTGCATCGCCAAGTACCGAAGCGGCCTCGTTTATCTCCTTGAACTTCTCAGTTGCATCAGGGCTCTTGTTTAGGTCAGGGTGGTGTTTCTTGGCGAGCTTCTTGTAAGCCTTCTTTATTTCATCAACTGATGCTGTCCTCGGCACGCCCAATGTTTGATAGTAGTCCTTTGCCATTTTCAAAACGAAACTCCCAGCTTCTTTAAATCGGTTTCTAATTGCCTCGCAGATGAGAATGTTATGCCCCTCATTCCAAGCTTCTTTGCCGCTTCAACGTATTCCTCAACATCGTCAATGAAAACGCACTGCTGCGGCTCAACCCCGAGCCTTCTGGCTGCTTCTAAAAATATCCTACTGTCAGGCTTCCTGACTCCCACTTGAAAGGATAGGATAAGTTCCTTAAATAGCTTCATGTTTCTGCCAAGAACCTTTGCCCAGTACTTGTAATGGATGCCATTGGTATTGGACAGCATTGCGATGGCGTATTTTTTACTGAGCACCCTGATGAGTTTCAAAGTATCTTTTTTCGGTGAGAATAGCTCAGAATAAATCCTTTCAAACTCCTCAAAGCTTAGCCCATTGAGCCTGAGCTCTTTGCACATAAGCTCATAAAACCGATGGGGGGGCAGCTTGCCGGTTCCTAGTTCTATTTCCAGCCCCTTAAGAACCCTTGGGTCAAAATGCCTTGCAATCTCCTCAGCAGGCAAAGAAGAGTAGCGTGAAAAGCCGGCGTACATGTTGCTGTGGTCAACATTTACGAGCACACTACCAAGGTCTGAGATTACAGCCTTAACGTCAGCTTTAGCCATGTCGATCACAGCTTTAGCCGCTAACTTATATAATTAGTGTTGCTGCGGTCTATCCCTTCAACAAATTCAACATTTCCTAATTCGTCAGGAGCCTGGGGCTGTGCGTTTCTTAGCAAGCCCAGCATTGCTGCTGGCGTTTCTGCAAGCTTCGCAACAGGGTGATCATGGCCAAACTCCTGAGCAGCTATTGCAGCCACAACCTGCCTGTTCTCGTTCTCATTGTAAAAGCCGCAGCTGTGCAGGTATTCGTGCAGGAGTATGTAAAAGCAGTAGGAGTTGTACAGCTCCACGCTGGCACGCCTTTTCAGCTGGGTCAGGACTGTTTTGTTCATCACAATTGTGTTGCCTTCAGGAGAGTAGTAAGCCCCCAAAACGCCCTGGCTGCTTATTCCAAGCTCAGCAAGCCCAACCATCAAGCCAGCTTGCTCAACCTTTAGGCTTTTCCATGCGGTCTCTTTTACAAACTCAAATATGTCCTGCAGGCTCTGCGCATTCGCTAGCTTTTCAGCAAATGATGCGCTTCTGCCTGAGCCGCTTTCTGACATAGTGCCGCTTTCCAGCTTGCCGCTACTTTCTGGCTTTCTTTTTGCTGCCATCTTTATCATCCTTAACCTCGTAGTCGGCGTCAACGACCTTTTCTTTTTTCTTTTCAGGCGCTTCATCATCACTGCTGTAATTGCTGCCGCCAGCGCCATCATTCCCAGTGCCGGTGTTGCCGTCTGCAGCGCCAGCTCCGGACTGCTGCGCCTGCTGCGCCTTCTGGTAAAGCTCGGTTGACGCTTCCTGGACAACCTTGTTGAACTCCTCCACCTTTTCCTTGACCTTTGAGGCGTCCTTCGGCGTTGCCTTGAGCAGCTCCTTAAGCTCGGCGATGCCTTTCTCGATCTTCTCAATCTTGTCAGAACCGACTTTGCCCTTGAAGTCTGACAGCAGCTTTTCAGTTGAGTAAACAAGCGAGTCCGCCTGGTTTATTGTTTCAGCTTCCTCCTTCCGCTGCTTGTCCTGCTCGGCAAACTCCTCAGCTTCCTTTCTCATCCTCTCCAGCTCTTTCTCATCAAGCTTCTGGCTTGCGGTAATCTTGATGCTCTGCTGCTTGCCAGTGCCAAGGTCCTTTGCAGCGACGTGGACAATGCCATTGGCATCAATGTCAAAGGTAACTTCAATCTGGGGTATGCCCCTTGGAGCCGGGGGTATGCCCACCAGGTCAAAGTTGCCGAGCAGCTTGTTGCCAGCAGCCATCGCCCTCTCCCCCTGGAAGACCCTAATGCTTACTGCCGGCTGGCTGTCAGCTGCCGTGCTGAACACCTGGCTCTTCTTTGTTGGTATGGTCATGTTCCTCTCAATGAGCTTTGTGAAAACTCCGCCAAGGGTTTCTATACCAAGCGACAGGGGCGTTACATCAAGCAGCAGGATGTCCTTTACCTCCCCTGCCAGTATGCCCGCCTGCACGGCGGCGCCCATCGCAACGCACTCCATCGGGTCAATCCCCCTTTCGGCCTTTTTGCCCATGAAGCTTTCAACAAAGCGCTGCACAACCGGCATCCTTGTCGGGCCGCCAACAAGGATTATCTTGTCAACCTTGTCCTTGGAAAGCTTCCCGTCAGCGACTGCCCTTTCCAGGGGCTGCCTGCAGCGGTCAACGATTGGCTGGATAAGCGACTCCAATTTAGCCCTGGTCAGCTTGTAAGCGAAGTGCTTTGGCCCCTCATTCGTTGCGGTAAGGAAAGGTAGGTTAATCTCGCTGTCCAAGGTCGTCGAGAGCTCAATCTTCGCCTTTTCGGCAGCTTCTGAAAGGCGCTGCACCGCAACCCTGTCCTTTGAAATGTCAATTCCCTCTAGCTTTTTGAATTCGGCAACTAGGAAGTCAACCAGCGCGCGGTCCATGTCAGTGCCGCCCAGCTGGGTGTCGCCGGAAGTTGCCTTTACCTCAAACACGCCCTCCTCGCCCATCTCCATTATCGTAACGTCAAGGGTTCCTCCTCCGAGGTCAAAAACCATGATGTTCAGGCTTTTTCCGAGCTTGTCGACTCCGTAAGCAAAAGCCGCGGCAGTCGGCTCGTTAACGAGCCTGACCACTTCCAGGCCTGCGATTGCTCCTGCGTCCTTGGTCGCCTGCCTCTGGTTGTCGTCAAAGTAAGCGGGAACCGTGATGACTGCCTTCTCAACTTTTTCTCCAAGAAACTCCTCAGCGTCCTTCTTTATCTTCTGCAGGATGAAAGCAGAAATCTGCTGGGGAGTGTAATCCTTGCCGCGAACACTGAACTTGAATGATGTTCCCATCTTCCTCTTCGCAGCGAACACAGTGCCTTCAGGGTTGCTGACCGCCTGCCTCTTTGCAGGCTCGCCAACGAGCATCTGCCCGTCCTTCGCGAACGCAACCACAGACGGGAAAGCCTTGCCATAAAGCGAAGCGCCCTCGGCGCTAGGAATAATGCGAGGCTTGCCTGCCTCCATGTATGCGGCAGCTGAGTTCGATGTACCTAAGTCAATTCCTACGATCTTTGCCATTTTCATTTACCTCCACTCACATTGTTTTTATCATCGTTAATTCCTGCAAACTTCAAAACCTTCACCTTGCTGTAGCGCAGGATAACGCCATTCAGGGCGTAGCCCTTCTGGAACTCTTCCACAACAACCCCGTCCTTGCCGCTGTCGGATGTGGCTTCCTGCATGAGCACCTCGTGCCTGTAAGGGTCCAATTTTTCGCCAACTGCCTTTATCGGCCTCAGCCCCTGCGATTCAAGTGCTGAATAAAATTGCGCATACAACAGCTCCAGCCCTTTAATGACCTTCTCATCATTGCCGCTGCCACCGGCGTTAACCGACTTCAGCGCCAATTCAAAGCTATCGAGAACCGGCAGGAAGCTCTTTACAATTTCTGCGGCAGCGAACTGCCTGAACTGAAGCTTCTCCTTCTCAACCCTTTTCTTGTAATTCTCGAACTCTGCCTGAAGGCGCTGCAGCGATTCCTTGTAGTCATCCAATTGCTTGGATAGAGTGCCTTTTTCCTTTGAAGCAGCAGCAACTGGCTCCTTTGGCTCAGACGCCGCATCAGACGCCGCATTAATGACCTCCTTTCCATTGCTTTTGTCCATTTTTGTTTAAGCCCTTTTAGTTGATTTTAAGTCAACAGAAAGAGTAGCTTATATTTAAGGATTTCGCTTCTGCAGAGGATAATAAGCGGCTGTTCGGCTGGTTCCGCAAAGGTTTAAATAGTCCAATGCCAACTGGCTTAGCTGCCATGATAAGGGAGCAGCGGATAACGATAATCAGGATATCACGGCCAGCACGACAAAGTGTCAACGATGAGCTGAAGTGGCTGGGGCATTCCCTTGGGCTTTTCAGCGAAAGGGACAAGGACAGCTCGCTTTATCGGCTGTTCGTTGAGCTCATAAAAAGCAGCAAGAGCAGCAGGGGCAGCCACCCTGCCACTAGTGATGAGCTCGCCCGAAGGCTTGACCTAACCAGGGGCACGGTTGTCCACCACCTCAACAAGCTGCTCGAGTCCGGAATAGTCGTTGAGGACAGGAACAGGTATGCGCTAAGGGTCAATAACCTTGAAATCCTCATTGACGAGCTGCGAAAGGACGTGCGCAGGGCAATGGACAGCCTCAAAGAGATAGCAAGGCAGATTGACGAGGAGCTGAAGCTGTGAAGCCTGGTGAAGGCGCATGAGAGAACAAGATTTACTAGGCGGAGTTGCCAACCCAGCCGAAAGTGAAATAGCGATCAAAGTTGCACACTACTACCGCCACGGCTTAACCATACTTAACGAAGCTAACAAGAGGCATGAAGCGTTCATTGAATTCCATAAAAGGGAAACGCAAAGGATTTTCAGGGCAGGCATAAGGCTCGGAGCCATAACCAGTACAATTGCCGCAGCATCGCTTTCTTATGCGGGCATTAATCTGGAAAAGCTTCCCCTGTTTCTCAGGGAAGAAACTCAGAGCCTGGAGGGGCTGGTCACAGGCGGACTGCTCCTGCTGGGAGGCTTGGCAGCGGCAGCATCTATGCACACAATACGGGCTGCATACAGCCAAAGAAAAGAAGCTGCAGAGGAGCAAGAGCAAATAAAAAAGGACTACAATGCATCAGTAGCCGAATTTGAAGAAACAATGAGATTGCTAGGGCAGCACTACCCGCTGGTTTATGCAGCGCCTTGCCAAAGCTGACCCATTTGCAAAGATTTAAATATAAGTATAATTCTAATTATATTTGGTGATTGTTATGGAAGCAATTGGCAAAGCGCGGAAGTGGGGAAACTCGCTCGGGATTGTTTTGCCTTTTGAGTTTGTCAAGGCAGAAGGCATTGAAGAGGGAGACGAAGTAGTTGTAAGAAGAAAGAAACATGATTTGAGGGCTTTGCGAGGCATTTTGAAAGGCACAAAAATGACGGCACAGGAATTCAAGGATGAAGCAAGAAAAGGTTGGGGGGATTAAGCGAAGTGAAATATGTTTATGATACCTCCGCGATTTATGAATACATGACAGATAACCCAAGGGTTGCCAGCTATTTTGAAGGGCAAAATGAGGGGGTTGTCAGCTTGCTCGTAATTATGGAATCATACTTTACGCTGCTAAAGGACCATAACGAAGAAAAAGCGGATAAGGCGTTGAAGATGCTTTTCCCGCTAATGGTTATTCCTTCTAAAAATTTGATAAAGAAGGCAATGAGATTCAGGTTGGATAATGCGAAACGCGGGCTTTCTTATGCTGATGCATTAGGTTATATTTACGCCAGAGAGCACAACATGCCCTTCCTGACCTGCGATAGCGCATTTAATGGACTGCCAGAAGTAATTTTTGCACGATAAAAGCTGAAAAATCTTAGAACGTCTCTTCCTGCTGGCCACCGGCTGCCTGCTGCATCTCCTCTGCCTGGAGGCTTGTTGCGCCCATCTTTGCCCGGTAAATCTGCGCAAACGATGGAGTTGCAATGATGTAGTCGTCGCCGAATCCTGCAAGGTCGCCTGAGATTGCGTCAGTGGTCTTCTTAAGCTTGCTAATCGCGCGCTTAAGCTCTATGATGTCCTTGTCCTTCAGGGGCCTGATGTTCACCAAGGCAATTGTGCTGCCATCCCTCAGCGAGTCAACGATGGCCTTGATGTCCTGGAAGTTTTCCATCACGAAAGGCCTGACTGTGACCTTGCCCCTCTTCTCACTGGAGGCAGTGTCAAGCTCAACATACTCCTGCTCCCCGCCCTGCTCAATTGCCTCGGGCTCCCTGCCGCCCATCATGCCGGTTATCTTAGCCTTAACGTTAGAGAAAAAATCAGCCATTTTCCAATCCCTCAACTCCTTTTAATTGATTTTACTGCACTCTCCACAACGAAGCAGATATTTAAAGTTTGTGTTTTGCCACCAGGAATTGTCATCCGACGCAGTGGTGATAAGTTTTGCAGCTGCTCTCCGGAAGTTTTGAATGGCGAAATGGCAAGCTTTTAATAGTCGTTGCGGCAAAGTCAATTTGACAGGAAATGGCGCCTCTGATAATTGTAAACTTCAAGACGTACAAGGAAGCGACTGGCGAGAATGCCGTAAAGCTGGCGAAAATGTGCGAGGCAGCAGCAAAGAAAACGGCAAATAAGGTAAAAATTGCCGTTGCAGTCCAGGCAGCCGACATATTGAGGGTTAGCGCAGCTGTTGATGCAAAGCTCATTTCTGTTTTCGCCCAGCACATTGACGCGAACGGCCAGGGAAAATCCACAGGCTTCGTGACTGCCGAAGCTGTTTCTGGAGCAGGGGCTTCTGGAACGCTGCTGAACCACGCCGAGCACAAAATAACAGACGTAGCAAAGCGCATCGCAACAGCAAAAGCGGCAAAGCTGGCAACTGTCGTGTGCGCAGCTGATGTTGCTGAGGCGAAAGCGATAGCGGGCATGAAGCCATCTCCTGATTACATAGCAGTAGAGCCCCCTGAGCTGATTGGAGGGAAGATATCTGTTTCTGAAGCAAAGCCGGAACTAATAGCGGCTGCCGTGGCTGCAGTGAAAAAAGCAAACATGGGCATCACTGTATTGTGCGGCGCAGGCGTAAACAGCAGAAAAGACGTTGAAAAGGCGCTTGAGCTGGGCACAGAAGGCATACTGGTGGCAAGCGCTGTAGTGCTGGCGAAGAACCCCGAGGAAGCTCTGCTTGAGCTGATTAAAGGGGTCGCTTAATGGTACAAAAGATGGTAAAAATCAGATTAGGAATATCCCAAAGAATGTACAGGCAGATGAAGCGGCATCCCGAGGTAAATTGGAATTATGTGGCAATAAGCAGCATAGCCAAGCGGTTTGCTGCAGCAGGCATAAAAGCAGAGGTAAAGGGGCACCAAAACCCGAAACCGAACCACCACAAACTTTAAATATGACTGGAAAATCCTCGCTTCTGCGATTTTGATAAGTTATTAGACGGAGGAGTTTGAAAATGGCTAGGGCAAAGGAGCATATGAACCTTATATTCATCGGTCACGTAGACCACGGCAAGTCAACCACAGTAGGCAGGCTGCTGTACGACACAGGCAACATAGACGAGCAGAGCATGAGGAAGCTGCAGGACAGGGCAAAGGAAGTAGGCAAGCCCGGCTTTGAGTTCGCGTTCGCAATG
>CAZBFZ010000002.1:5080-17551 GCA_964491245.1 uncultured Methanosarcinales archaeon | reverse complement strand
GCTTCGTTTCCCAATTTCCTCCAGTAAAGCTTTTTTTAACCCGCCTACTTTGGCTGGTGCTACTCCTCTGCTCATGTAATTCCTTATTCCGGATTTTTTCAAGCCAATAGCTGCCGCAACAGAGTTAAATGCAAACGGAAAGGAGTTTACTACCTTAACAAACTCTTCCTGTGAAAGGTTCTCAAAGTTGTTTATCGCTTCTTTCGCAGTTAATAAGTTCTTTAAGCCGTTGAAAAAAGCCAGCCTTATCTTTTCCATCGTTTTTTCGTTCATCACATCGGCAGGTGCTTTTGTCCTGACAAGATAATCGTAAAATATGTCTTTGTCGTTATTTTTCCTACCTAAAACCTTACCGGTTCTGCCCCTATTGCCGCCAAGCGTTTCCCTATACATTTTCTTTAAGTAATCTATAAACTGGTTTGGGTAGCCGTAGCCACTATTCCTTGGTTTGTAACTAAACGACTTTATCTTTGAAGCTATTTTTGCCAGTTTTCCTCTGTCTTCGCCAACTATGCTGAGTCGATGGTAAACCTCTCCCTTTACCACCTTTTCACGAGCAGTAGTTGTTATACCAAGCTTTGCAAAAAGATAGGAGACTCCACTCGCAAGTGCTTTGCTTTTAGTTGTTGCTTCAGCCGTCCCTTCACCATAATGACCGTCGCCATCCATGTAGCCAGCTAAGAAAGCGGCAGCGACTCTTTCATCTGCTCCGAACAGGCTTTCAGGAACAAACTTTGAGCTGGAGTTTGAGGTGCCCAGTTCACCAAGGAAAGCGGCAGTGCCCACCCTTAAAAGAACTATATGCAGAGGTATTTTCCCTCTTGTGTCAACCCTAATAGTGGGCTTGTATCCGAATTTAGTTTCAATGTATTCCGCAACCCATTCTACCAACTCAACAGACGAGTTACACAGCGATAGAGGATTGGCTGTGCCTTCTGCTGCGAACAGGCCTAAAAAGTATGCATCGTCTACTGTAAGGTCGCATTCAGAGTTAGCCACCACTTCCTTTGGATAAGCGATAACTGCGCCTTCCCGCAGTATTGCAGATGGCTGCCAGACTATGCCGTTGTCAAAACTCAATAACTTATGTGAGGGCGTTATCCTAATAGTTCTTCCCCTTTTTGTTTTGATTTCGACAAGTTTTTCAACCTTCTCTTTGTATAGCATACTGGCTTTTGTTATTGCTATGCCCCTGTCGGTGAGCCCTAAAACCTCCACCTGCGGAACATCAACAATAAAGCCGTCATCAAATGGTCTCTCCCCATTCATTGCTGTATACTTGTTGTAAACCTCTTCTATAGGCTGCAAGTGTGATTTTGAGCTGTTAAAGTACAGGACCTTTGTTTCCTTTGCAACACACTTACCACTTCCATAAGCCCCATACGCTTCCGTAATAGCTCCAGTTTCAAACCCTCCTCCAAGCAAGTTGTCAAGCGCAGTGCTGCCGCAGTTTATCTTCCCAATTCCCCGCCTCTTTACCAAGACATCCTCTGCTGAAACAAAACCCATCTCCAGCTTGTCCCGGGCGAACTGGATCATCTTTCTGGCAGCAAGCTCAGTAACTCCAGTCAGCTCAACAAGCTCGCCAGGGGTAGCAACTGCAATGCCCAGAAGCGTGTCATAGCCGCCAGAAATGAGCTTTTCAGCCGTAGCAGCGCCCACCCCAGGAAGCTGCTCAAGCTCAGAGCCCTTATTGCCAGCATCAGTCTTTACCACTTCCTCATCCCCCACTATGCCTTCTTCCTCAACCAAAACCGACTCCTGTCTCCTCTTCATCACAATTCACCTCGTTGTTTTAAATTTTTGCATACGTAACTGATTTCTGGCTTGCACTTTCAAACTCGTTGCGGCTGCCGTTGCCGCAACAATAGCGGCAACAACGAAGATGAAAAAACCATCTCCGCTTTAGTTAAGCGCGGAGTTTGTTGCCTGCGAGATTACGTACTCGTAGGCCTTCTGGAGCAGCACCATGGCTTTGGGAACGTCATTTTCCCGCAGCGAGCCCGTGTTCTTCCAGTTGTTATCCTTGTCCTTGTAGCTCCTGCCAAGCTGCACGTTGTAGTAAACCGAGCCCTTTGGCGAGATTCCCTTCCAGACTGTTGCTGTTACAGGGCCTGCCTTGAACTTCTTGTCAGGCAAGTTCGGGATTGCAGCGCTAGTGCTTTCCCCTGCCAGGCCTTCTGCGCCGACACCAGCAGCCCCCAAGCTTCCTGCCGCTGCCGTGCCCTTGTTTCCGTACTCTCTTCCATACACGCTTTCCAATCCATTCATCTCACTTCACCTTCTGCTTTATTTAACGCCTCCCGTAAGCGTATCCACTATTAGAAAAGTTCCCCTTTAAATACCCTAGCCGGGCACGTGTCCAGTGTCCAGTGGACCCTTTTACTCGCCTGCGGGCGAGCAAAAGCGCCCCCGGAAAAACGAAACTAAGAAATTCACCTAACTTTTCCGGAAGATTTTCAGGCCAGCTTCAGCAGCATGAGAACGAACATTGCAGCAGCGATTGCCTTCTCCACAACACCACCGGTCTTTACGAAGCCCTTTATCCGCATCTTTGACAAAGGAGAAAATGGCTTTATGCCTTCTTTCGTCAATGAGTCCAGAAGCAAATGCGACGAATAACCAACCATTGCCGCAGCCGCAATTACTGGTGAAAAAAGGTAGCGCATGCCGAAATAAACCGCTGCTGCGAAGACGAAGCTGTGGAGGAATCCTCGGTGCCTGAAAGCGAATGCTGCGACAGTTGAAAACGGCTGCAGGTGCTTGCCAGCTTTGGATTTCACCATGTCGATGTCTGGCAGGATGGAAAACAATGCCGCTACTGCCGTGGCAGCTATTTTAACGCTGCTGCTGTCGTCAATGCCTAAAAAGCTGCCGAAATACGCAACAGCCAGCACCCCTCCGAGGAGATGCGTGAGAAAAATCATTGTGCATTGCCGGTTTCTTCCGGCTTCTGGCTGGTTACCTCTGCCGCAGCCAGCTCATCATTCAGCCTTGCCATTTCCTCGTCAGGGCTTGCCTCGTAAATCTCCTGTGCAACCAGCTCAATCCTGTCAAAAAGCTCGTTCTTGTTAACCCTGACGACAGCTTTCACAAAGTTGCCAAGCAAGTCATTCTTGACCTGCTGGAAGGAGTCAGGCTGCAGCCTGTAAGAAAGGACTTCCTGCTCTGTTTTCTTAAGCAAATGCTCAGCCATCCTCCTGAACAGGACAAGCCGCATGGTTTCTGTGCCGTCATCAATCACGGTGTTCATTACGTAAGAATACGAGGGCTTTACTGCGCCGTGCTGGGCGCATGAAAAAACATTGTTCAAGGGCTTAGCCCTCTTCCCGCAGTCAGGGCAGACCTCGAAGAACTTTATGTCAAAAACCTGCACAATCGTGCCCAGAACCTCAACAATGGAGTCCGCTTCCGACAGCTCTGAAAGCTTTTTTCTGGCAGCTGCCGCCTTCTGCTGCTGTTGCTGCGGCACTGGAATATCGACGTCAACAGTTTCGCCTGGCGGATTAACAAGCAGGACGCTCCTGTCGTTAAGGTGCAGCTCCTTCAGGCCATTTCGCTCCCGGACGTAAGCGCCCTTCACCTTCACCACATCCCCAACGCTGACTCCCTTCACGTTTTCTGCCTGCTCGTTCCACAGGACAGCCCTTATGCCGCCAGTCTCGTCAGCAACCTGCAAGCTCGCAACCTTGCCTTCCCTTCCGTTGGTGCTGAACTGGCGCTCATCGAATACCTGCAACACCTTGCCTACAGTCTCAACATCCCTCATGCCCGAGAGTATGTTCTTAATCTGGAGCCTTCCTGACAGCTGCTCAATCAGCTTTATTCCCAGCTCAGAAGCAACAATGTGGGCCGCGCCCTCCCTGCTCACAAGGCCGGCAAGCTGGGCTGTCTTTTTGCTGACCTTGTCAGCAAGCTCAGCTTCGCTCAGCCCGCTCTTCTCCTTAATCTTCGCGATTATTTCATCATAGGACAAGCGAATCATTTTTGCAGGAGAACCCAACATGCGCGGATTTATATAGTTTGTTGTTGAGTTCCTTTAGCAATTAGTTTTGCTGCCCGTTACCTCAATCCAGCTTAGCCCGAAGTCGTATGCGAGGCTTTTCATTGACACTTTTTTCGAGACAGGGTCGTAGTATGGAAACTCCTTGCCAGCGTCTGCCGAAAACAGTGCGGTAATGTCGTTATACGTGACAGTCTCAACCTTGTCGTAATAACAGGTGTCGCATTCCCCACCGCATGTTGTTTTAGGATCGTTATCACCGCAATCGGTTTTGGGTTTGCAGTTGCAGTCGTAGCTGCAGCCATCAGGCTCCACAACGAAAGAGCAGGGAGGGGAGTGGCTTGGCGTGCTATACCCTGCCAAGCTCCATTTCAGACTCGCAGCCTTGTTAAGCTCGTCAAGCTTTTTCTCTGAGTCTTTTTTGGTTTTGCCAAAAAGTTGCGGTGCCGCGCTGACCAGTTTAGTGCGGTCCTCCAGAAAGTTTACCGCAACAGGCTCATTGAAAGAAGGCTTTACCTTGTATTCAAACAAGGGCCTCGGCATGGGTTTTTGCTCCCAGCTGTAGCCTGAAATGTCTACAGGCACTTTCGCTTTTCCAATCAGCCTGAGCCCATTTCCGTAGCTTTCAACCTTCACTTCGCTGTACTCCTTAGGGATTTCACTGAAAAGAGTCTTGTCCCTAAAGCTGTTATAGCTGTCAATGTAAACGCCGTAATTCTTTTTGAACGTTTTATCGAAGTACAGCTTGATTTCGTTATCAGAAGGATAGCACGGTGTCGTTATAGGGTTACAGCTGCCGTCCATTGATTGCTTTGCCCACAGCGAGTAAGAGCTTGCTTTTCCGCAAGCGCCAGTTTCCGTAAGGCCGCTGCTTGCTGTTTCCAGAAGCGCAGCCTGTGAGGCTTTTTTGACAGACTCGTCAACAAAGAACAGGTGCTTCTCGCCAAACTGGTAGACCGTGAAAAGCTTTGTCTGCTTCTCGCCAATAGCTTTCTCCCCCCCTTTGAGCGCCTGGGACTTCGCATACATCAGCCCGAGCAGGCTTATCAGCACCACTATGGCTCCGAAGACTACAAGCGGGACAAAAAAAGAGCCTTTCCTTCCAAAACTCTTCGCCTTGCGCTTCACGTTCACCATTTGCTTAATCTCCAATGACATGTGGTATCTTCAGCATAACGGCAGCTGTACTGGGGCTTAAGCTGCCGTCGCTTACAGGAATTACAGCAAAAGCATCCCCCGCTGTCTGCTCAGCTACTGTTGTTGTCCCTCCGATGCTGACCTTGATAGGTTTTGCCTCAGGAGGAGGGTTTGCCAGGTTAGCGTCCTTTTTGTCAAACTTGCCAGCGGTTCCATACTTAACGTAAACTTCAGGATAAGTGAGTATTTTCCCAAGCTCTGGCCGAAGCTCAATCACGTGAGGAGGGTAAAGCTGTCTGACGAAAACAGCCCTGGTAACAGCTGCAAAAACGTTCTTTCTCTTGCCGATATCAGGTTCCATGAACTGAAGGTTGTCAATAAACCCGGCATATGTCGCCCCCTTGTAAAGCCCTTCACTGCTTTTCAGCGTATTCACAGCATCATTTAAATTTAAGCCTTCGTAAATCTCAAAGCTCTCCTCAGTCTCAAAAGATGTCGGAGCTGCCTCTGCCATACCTGAATAAAGCGTGAACTTCATAGTTATCTTCTTATCTTTCTGACTGGTGACGACATCCGGAAGATTGTCAAGAAGCGGCGTCCTAAGCATCTCAAGAAGAAGCTGTTCGCCATTAAGCCTGTCAAAATTGGAAGAGTCGCTTGTCAGTGCCTCAATGGCCCTGTCTCCCCTGCAGTTTGGCAGGCTGAGCACCACAAGAAACATGAAAAGGATAAGGGTGTAAACCAGCACGGAAAAGAAATCCTCAATATCAAACAGCCCCTTCTTTCCAACGGCAGCCCAAACCCTAAAAACTTTTCTCTCAGGCATTCCTGGTAACCACCTCAAACTTTACATCAGAGCCCTTTTCTGTTCCGGGCTCTTTCACCACAAGCTTCTTCGACGCGCTAGCCTTACTTACCCCGCCACTGCCCTTAGTCAAGCCAGCAATGTAGAGGAAGTTCCAGTCATCAAACACGTCCTTCCGGTAAAAGAACTCTTTCACCCCGGTTTTGAGAGGAGTAGAAGCCTTTGAAGCCACGAAAGAACCATCTATACCTTCACCGTAGCTGAAAAAGCTGTAAAGGTTTCCCTGCGCTGCAGCGTCAACAACGCCTGGATAAGCCCTTCCTGTTTCGCTATCCACTACTGCTGTCGCTTTGCCAGAATAGTACATCAGGTTCATCAGGGAGTACGAGTCCGCAAATTTCGTATCCAAATCCCTTACAATGAACGCGCTTGTCACAAACATCACGCTAAGCAGTATAAAAACGAGGATTAGCGAGCGAACTATCCACATTACAGCCTCAAAAGCAAAAATTCCCTTTTTGTTACGTCTTACACGGCGCAGCATCCTCACCCGCCCTCTTCGCAGCCAGCCTGACACCACTGCTATCCATGATTACCTGCAAAACAGCAAGGCTTTCCGCATCCTTTCCCGTAATTTTAATATCCGGTAAAGGGCTTTTCTTGTCATCAACGTAGCTGTACATCGCACTTCCCTCAATAAAAGGCCTGTCGCTGTCAACCGTTTCGCCTTTCAGATGGTCAACAACCTCAACCTTTGACTTCCCTGCCCTGTAGTCGAACTTGCCTTTGTAATCCCCAACCACGTAGTAGCAGTAAGTGAGTTCGCCCGGGCTGGCATAGGCAGTAGTTATCAAAATTGCGATGTCCCTTGCCAAGTAGTTTTTTTCAAGAAAGGTGTCATTCTTGACATCGCGCCAGTAATTTACAAGCATCACTATAACGAAAGCCGCCATTGCCAGGCCGAAAGCCCTGACAATCGTAACAGTGCTTGCACCTTTCCTGCTTTCCTTCAGCCTTGCTTTCCTCTTTTTCATACTTCCACGCACCAGAACACGCAGTGCAGCTTCCAGCACTTACCACGATGAGCTACTTGACGAACGTTACCTCAACGGCATCGCCATTTCGCTTTAAATAAATTATCTTGCCCGCAGGCCAGTGGTGAATGCCAGCCTCAACAGGGCCAATGTCCACGCCGCTACCCCACTTGCCAAAGATTGCCAGATAATTACCACTTGTGCCGGAAGGCAGCCCGCTGCCTATAGGCTTGCCCTGGTTAAACTCGTTCTTATCATCCCCTTTTACAACAAAATATTTTATGCCAGTAAAAACCACTTGCTTCCCGCCAGTCTCCTTGTTGCAGTCAACAACATTACCACTGCACAGGGCATCGTCGCAGATGCAGATGCATGACTCGCCGTAACCGCAGGTTCTAGCTGTCTTTAGCAAAGCTTCATCTTTCCTTATGTGAAGAATGCCTGCCTGATTGGCGTTAAATCCGAACAAGTGGTAGCCATCCTGGATGTAGTATGCGTGGGCAGCCTCGTTAATGTTACCCTTGCCCATTTCCTCAAGCTTTGTAACGAGAAGGTTGAAGCTTTCCTGGGTGCTCTGCGCCTGCCTCTTTGAAAGAAGGCTAAAAATTGAGCCGGATATCATCACAAAGATGACAACTAGGACAGCGCTGATGAGCAGCAAGCCTATGGTGACAAAGCTAGTCTCTACTGCTTCGCTCCCTTTCTTTGCGAGTCTGAACCTCTTTTTCAAGTTTCCATAGCTCCCCATAAGCATTAACAGCTAAGCCCGCTGCTTGACGCAGCAAACCTTCCCGGTATCTTTTCCATCCTTGTCCTTTTCGCAGCCAAGGCCGTAAACCTTTACATCATTGCATGTTGCCTCGCAAGTGCCGCCCCTTGCCTGACACTCAGCCTGCTTGGTGAAGAACGGCAAGACCTTGTTGCTGGTGCCTGTCAAAACGGCGATAGCTATGAGCAAAACCACCAAAACAATAGCTGCGATAACTACAGTATTCAATGACAAACCCTGCGCTTTTTTCTTCTCCATCGCCGTAGCCTCCTGAAATCTTACCCGCTTAAATAAACCCACTTGGCATTTTCAAGCTCTGCCCTCAGCTTTTTCTTTGCTTCACACACCTGCTTTATTCCCGTATCTTTATACCTTGAGTCGTCAAGCAGCTCCTGTTCATCTGCGCATTCAGGTTTTAGAAGGTCTGAAACAACCTTCTGCGCACCATCCGCAACAGGCAGCCCTTTCACATTGGCATATTTTTCAACAACCTTGGTGAAAAGCGCATCAACCTCTTTTTCAGTGCAGGCAGTTCTTTCTCTCTGGTTCCTAAACCTCTCCCTTCCTTTTTCGTTAATGTATAATTTGCATGTTTTATCGTTGAGCTTGCCTTCGTTTATAGCATCTGCTTCAGCTTGGAAAAGCAACGAATTCTGCGTCTTGCCTATGATGAGCTTATCGTTGGATAACGCATCTTCCTTTCTTCCAACAACATTGCAGCCTTCACCGCACGCGTCATCCACATTTTTCAAATCGCGGTAAAGCTCAATATAGTTATTGTTATAAATGCCGATGTCGGCCTGCTCGGTATCTAACTGGACTGTGCCATCAAGTTTCGGAAAATTCTTTGAGTCGGCTACAGGATTTGCACTTTCTGCTGTTACAATAAACCTGTGCTGCCCTGTAAATTCCTTTGGTGTTAAGGTGTAGCTCCTTGAAGCTTTATTCAGGGGCACAACAACAGGCAGGGAGGTAAACACGTCGCTGCTTGAAACAAAACTCCTGTACATATACGCAAGACCTATGTTTTTAACGTTGTTAGAGCCAACAGGCAAATCCCATTTCAGGCTAATCTTGCCAGCAGGCTCGACAGCAGCTTTTAAGTTCCTTATGAGCGGCGGCAACTCGCTCTGCAGGTATTTGTCAATCGCCTTCATAGCGTCAGTCTGTGCCATGTCATGGGGTGCGGTCATAAGGCCCTCAGGGACGTTATATCCTTTCCTATCCTCTTCGGTAAGGAAAAAGCTCCAGCCCAAGCCGGTAAAAGCCTGCTCAGCATTCCGCACGCAGCCTGAGAGCTTGATTTGCGTTTCGGAAGAAGCAACGCTGAGACCGGTCAGGCCGTTCTTGTCAGTCTTGAAAAGGTTCTCTACCTCTTTCACTGTTTCATCGGCCATTCCTGCCTCCTTGCACGCGTAATCAAAGAAAACCCAGCTCGCCGCCTTTTGGTGCAGCTTGTTAATCTCCTCACTTGGGCACAGCTTGAAAGCGTCCTCAGCCTTAAACCCTGTCGCGTCATTATTCGTTATTGGCAGCATTGACGGCGGGTACTGGCAGCTTGCAAATTCAGGGCTTGTAAGCACAGGGCCACTTATCGGAGGGTAGAGCTCGTTAAAAGCCCTGTTATATACAACCTTCACTCCGTATATGCAGTTTCTCGGAAAAAGCGAATCTCTTACGACTTTCCTTTTGCACTCCTTAACATTACAGTCAGGGCAGCCCTTAACGTCCTTGTCAAGCTTTTCAAGGTAAGCCTTTGTGAAGAAGCTGAACGAAGCATCTTCCCCTCCCTTATAAGTTTTCCCTTTGTCTTTCTTTTCAAAAGAGACTGTTATCGTGTATTCGCCCGGAGGCGCGCTGCCGCATTTGCCTAAGCTGCAGCCTGTGGCTCCAAGGGCGGCTTTTTTGTCGCCAATTGCGCAGCCAAAGCCAGGCTCATAGGTTGGGTCGCCCTTTCTTGTGGTTGCACAAACGCGAACAGGCAATACACCGGGGTCAGGATACTCTTTTCGGTAAAATTCCGCAAGGTAATCTCCCTCCCCCCCTTTCATAATTTCCTTCGCATCCTTATTAAGAGTCCAGCTTACAGCTAGGGAGCCGTCAGGCTGCAGACTTGGATTAAGTGAGAGTATCTTCGGAAAGGAAAAGATGTTCACCCCAACTTCTTCAAGGTACCCGTCAGTCGTTTCAAAAGCAGCTTGGGCAATCTTCGGGGCTTTCCCGTAAGCTCCAGCCAGTATCACAATAACTATTAAAGCTATTGCACCCTTCGCCGTAAAACTAAGCCCTTCTGCCATGAATACCACCGAACCTTAACAAAGCAGCTCAGCCTGGATTTAACAAGCCGCCTATAGCCCTCAAAATATCTGAAGCCTTTCCTGAAGCTATTGCCAAGATGAAAAGGATGACAAGCAGGGCTATGAGCGACCACACCAGCCAGACCGGCATGTCCCACATGCCCCTTTTCACACGCCCTTTTACCATGCTAATCAGCTTCAGAGACTGTCGCAACTGTCAATTTGCAGCTATTGCCGTCTTTCGCTGCGGCTGTTAAAATACTTTTTGATTATCTGAACAATCGTCACTATTTTATGGGTATCTCGCTGCAGGTAGTGCCTGCCTTCCTAAGGCTTTCTTTTATCGTTTCATCGTAAGGCATCACTAATACGCCTGCCTGCCAGTCGCTTTCAAGATAAGGCGCTTTCGCAACAGCTATGACGGTGCCAGCGCCTCCTGTGACTGCTGCTGCAGCAACTACCCATCCAACCCCTCCTGTAAAGAAGCCGGCAACAGCTCCTCCAACCACCAGCCCGGCGGTTCCTGCTATTGCACCAGCGGAAATCTTATCCCACCACCCTGTTGTTTTGCCGTATGCGAACATGACGGCGTGAGGCTTTGAAGCGTCTATAATGTCAACTGGTACCACACTTTCAACAGTTTTCACCTCAGCTTCAGAAGCCGCGCCCCCTTTCAGGAACTCGTAGTAAGTTTTTTTCTGCCCCGGAATGGTTGTTGTCGTCAAGTACTCCACAAGCCCCCTTACCTCTTTTCCTTTCTCCGTAAAAGTTAGCTTGCTGCACACAACACAGTAGTTATCCGTGCTTCCCCTCCTTGTATCAAAAAGCTCAAGCTCGTCAGCGCCAAACTGGTCAAAGCAGTCAAACATGGCTTTCGCAATTCCGCTTTTTGCCCTTTCCTCATCGGCAGAGTTAATCTGAATGCTTTGGGTCGGGCACTTTATGGTGTCAGTCCTTGTCAGGTCAATTCCAGGCAGCTTCCATTTTGCGTATTGCTGCACACTCCGCTTACATGTTTCTTTTGCAGTAACGTCAACGTTAACAACCGCAGAGTTCTTGATGAAAACGAACAGTATGAAGCCGATAAAAAGTACGCTTGCCAAGCCAACAAGTGCAGATGTTTCCACAGTTCCCTTTTTCAAAACGCTAACCATCCCTGCCCGTCACCGCTATCAGTAAAGCTTCCTGCACTTGTTGCCAAGATTCTCAACAGGCACAACAGCTACTCCAATAGTTTTGCCTATGCCTGAAGCCTTGTCAGCGCCTGTGATTCCAACAAAAAGACCGCCTGCACAGCCAACACCAGTCCCAAATATGCCGCCAGCGACAGTCCCAACAGGGCCGAAGAATGAGCCTCCAACAAGGCCAACCTTGGCGCCTATAAAACAACCACCAACGGTAGATATAGCCAAAGCAGCCTTCGCAGCCTCGTCAGCTAGCTCAAACGTACCTCTAAAATACACAACACCTTGCTGTTTATTCAGATCCAAGTCATATTTTTGAGTAGGCACGGAAGTGCTTTTATACAAGTACTGGGAGTAAGTAGTCGTTTGCTTCTCATCTGTATATGAATTTGCCAAAAACTGTGTAAAGTCTGCAAGCACAGGCACACCCTTCTCTTTTTCAACCTCCTTCCTGGCGTCATCATCAAACTTAACCTCGTAACACTCAACGCAGTGGATGTCGCCTCCCAACTTGCTGAAAGGGTCTATATCGCCCTTGCCGAACATATCCCAGCAGTCCAGCATCCTGTCGGCAACGGCCATTTTCAGCTTATCCTGAAAGCCTTTATCACCAAATCTTTGGTCATTAAAGTCCGCCGCCCTATTATTTCCTACGTAAACCCCTTTCCCATCATAAACACCGCCCTTCTTAGCAATCAGAAACCTTGTGTGGCAGTCAAGGTTGAGCTGGGGCATATCAAAAAGATGCGTCCCAGCACTAGGCACGTCTATGCTAATGGCCTTGACAGATACGCTGGCACGGCATTTCTCAATGTCAGACTTAGAAAAAAGCATTGTGTAAATGAAAGGAGCAGCCTTAACCATAATTATGATGAAAATTACTCCAAGAATGACAGAAACAAGGCTCATCTCAGCACCCCTCCTGCCGAAGCTTTTCCGGACATAAAGCCTTTTTCCCTTTTTTGCAGCAGCCATGCTCATTTAAGTATCCCAGTAATCTTTACAACTGCTATTACTACTATGATTATCAGCACAGCAGAGATAAGCATGACAATCTTGATCAGCTGCCCTTTTTTATCCTTAACAGCTATTCCTCCTAATGCAGCCGCTGCCGCAGCCCGCACACCATCGAAAACCATAACGCAATTATCGGTAAATGGTTATATAAGGTTTTTGGAAAAGACACTGGAACCGTTTACAGTTTCCTTACCCTGAACCGACCCTCTTTCACTACAACTATTT
>CAZBFZ010000002.1:0-4960 GCA_964491245.1 uncultured Methanosarcinales archaeon | reverse complement strand
TAGAAACAGCATATTTTCCCTTTACTTCAGGTATTATATCTTCCCCTCTCACAATATTCGCGCTATATTCCAAAGCTGCTTTTATATCGTCCCTTGTAATGTTGGGGTAATCCTGAAGTATTTCATCTATTGTCATGCCATCAGCTATCCTTTGCAGTATGGCATCTACAGGAATCCTCGTTCCTTTCACGACAGGCTTGCCTGCCATTACTTTAGGGTCTACAACTATCCTTTTCATAAAGTCCATAAGGCATAAGTATAGATGCGTTTATAAAAGGTTTTCGGAAAAGTTTGTGTACTGCAGTGGTGAGAAAGGATTTTAAACGGCTTTTGCCGGTAAGATAGGTTTTAATGGCTGAAGCCGGAGAGGCGGGAAGCGAAAGCCTTGACGAGCTGGTAGAGAAAGCGCTGAGTTCTAAAGAGCCGCTACAGAAGCCGAAAGCTGAGCCAATAAAGCCGCAAAGCCTGCTTGAGAAAATTTTATTATCAGACTCGACCGCACCCATATATGCTGCGGCACTTGGGCTTCTCTACTATACCTTACCAACACCGCCAAGCTTTAATCTATCAGAAAAGGGAGCGTTTGCAGCACTTCTCTCCGGGCTTGGCATCATAACTCAAAGGTTAATGAGGCAGGACTGGCTGATAAGCAAGGCAGAAGCCATCCAAAGCAGAGTAAAACCCCTTCCGCTTAAATTTCTGAGAGCATTTTCAGATTATCCCAAGGCATGGCTGCTCGCTGCCGGCGCTTACGCCGCTTATATGACTGCAAGCATGATAAGCCCGTTCCTAACAAGCCTATCAACAGGGGACTTTGTAAGATACCCCCAATTTATTACCACAACAGCTCATACAGCACCACTTTCTGCACTTACCTACTTCAGCTTGGGATACTCTGCATTATCCCTTGCTTTAGGCAGGATTTTCCACCCCGAAACAGCCAAAACATTGTATAAGGTGTGGGCAGCAGTGCACAACGCCGAAAGGGAGCGGTACCAACAGGCAGTAAATGATCTTGAGCAACTGCTTGAAACTCAGCGATCGTATGGCAAGGCTGTCGTGCTGCAAGCAGTAGCGGCTGATTTGCAATTGCTGAATAACGATGATTCTTTCCTGGATACTTTTTATAATGTGCTCGCCACCGAGAAAACGAGCCATGCAGCAAGGAGCGATTGGGCCCTAAACCTATTTATGGGTGACCTTAAAAGAACTGTTGTAAACAAATCTAAAAAATTACAGAAGTCAGCCCAGCCGGTGGCGCATCCTTACATTCAGGGCATAGTTACAGGCACTGAGGCCTTTGCCGTTGGAAATCTCAAATCTGCCGATTCCTCCTTTTTGTCCGCAGTCGAACAGGGGAGGAACGAATTTCTTCCGCATGCCTTTCGCGCAGCATTCCTCAGGCGGACAGGACGCCACGCAACTGCCGATTTGGAAATGCGGGTTTGTGCTGAACTGCTGATGCTTGAGCAGAACCTAGAATTTGAGCGCGTAGAGGGAAGCAGGAATGAGGTGTTCTTTGCAGGAAACGTCGCCCTTAAACGCAACACAGACCACTCACCGCTTGAGGAAGAGCTCGGTGTGATTACAAAGTTCAGGGAAAGGTTTGGCCAATCAGTCATTTACCCGCTGCCAGTGTACAAACGCGGTGACTTCTATTACTTGTTGTCCGAAAAAGACATTTCGGAAACATTACTGGACCTAATCAGACAAAGAAAAGCAAGGTTTGAGGACTTCGCACATGCAATACAGTTGCTTGTCCAGTTACAAAAATTCGGGCTTGATACTTACAAGGCAGGTGTGCTTCCGCTCGATGACCGAATCCTGCAAATAGATTCCACAAAACCAGAAACAATGTACTTTACCGGCAGACGCCAGCAGGCAATGCAGCAAATTGAAAAGTTCAACGGCATCAAGCTGCCAGACAGCTACAAAGCTGCCGTTGGCAGCGGTCTAGCGTTCGTTGACAAAGTGCTTGCTTCCTCTCCTTTCCTTACGATGTATAAGGACTTCAACCCTAAAAACATCCTCAAGCGGCTTTTTGGGCAAACGCAAGTGCTGGACTTCGAGCTAAGAAGCCTGAAGCTCCTTCCTGCCCAGACAGACCTTGTAAACCTGTTTGAGTTCACAGAGTATCTTCCTCCGGAACATATCAGAAGGCTTCTTGATTTGGCTGCAGATATGTTCGCCAGAGAGAACAGAATCAAGATTGATAAAAAAGAGTTCACAAAGGTCTACGAATTTGCGGCATTCCAGTGGCATTATGAAAGGCTTATTTACAGGCCGGAAGAATCGGCTGCTGCAAGAACAGAAGAGCAGCGAGAAGCGAAAAAGAAAGAGCAAGTTTACCATTTGGCAAAGGCAAGGGAACACCTCGACACGATTGTCGCAATGGGATACGTCGGCGGCGATGACTTGGAATCTGCATTAAAGGCAAAAGAAGAACTTAAGCACACTATCTTCCCAACAGCCGAGCAAGAACAGCTTGAAGCTATTGTCGCCAAGGAGAGAAAGGAAGCAGTGCTTAAAGAGCCTTTGCCAATCAGCAAAACAAGGCTTGCGCTTGCCTCAGCCGGAGTTTCTGCTGTCTTGGCAGCATTTATAATCGGAGCTGTTTCCGTAAGAAACAACTTGATACCATTCATCAACGTCCCTGTTTTTCCTCAGAGCGATAAGGTGCTGCTGGCAGTGTCTGGGGAAAGTGAGGGCGTAACAAGGCAACACCGCGGCTTTCAAGAAAAGCAGTTTTTGAGCATAAATTACTACGTAATTGACGCAGACAGCGATAGAATCAGTTTCTTAACTGCAGCCGATGATACACTAAACACAAGCTTATCAGAGTTTCAGGATAAAGCGGCTTTTATAAAAGATGGGCACGTAGTTCTTTACGACTTCATTAAAAGACAGTTCAGAACTGTTGAGGACGACAGGTTTCAAAACCCAGCAATTTCACCAAACGGCTTATGGATAGCTTCGCATGTAAGAAAGGCGTACATAGACCCTATTATGACAGAACTTTGGTTTATCAGGCCTGCTGACACGAAAACGAGGCAAACAGTCAACCTTCCAAATTCATACCTGCCGCCCAGGGCTTTTGGCAACAGCTGGTCCAAAGACGGCTCTTATCTTATTTTCTTATCAAACAACGAGAAAGTTAAAGATAGTAGTCATCCTGACCCCTTTAAGGTTTGGATAAACTCACTGAATTTCTCCACAGGGCAGGTTTCTACAGGTCCCTTCATCAGCGACAGAGGAAGGGGAATTTTTTCATGGGCAAGCAACGGCACGTTGGCTTATATCGTGGAGCGCGAAGGGCAAAAGCCGCAAGTCCATTTAACAGACCCTGACTTCAGAAATGACAGGGTTGTTTACGCTGCAGAGGGCATCGGCGATATTGAATTCGTTGGTCACGATAATTTAGTCATAAACTCAATTCTTTTAACAAGGGAGGGGTTTAAATTCGCACCGTCAATCCTAGACTTAAAGACCCTGAAACTAACAACCCTTGATGGAAGCTATTTGGAAGATGTGTCAAAAGACGGCAGCCGGATACTTTACGACTGCGGGGTACCGTTAGATATATGCGAATTTGATCTGGAAAAGGGCATCAGCCGAAATTTGACCGGCACGCCGCTACTTAAAGAGCCAGCAGCGGTTTACTCGCCGGATGGCAGAAAAATTTATGTAGTGGCGTATCCGGCAGAAGCTGACTGCAATCAAAGCTGCCCTCCTTCGCTTTTCGCGATAGACCTGCAAACCGGGAAATCGAGACTTCTGCGGCACGACACCAATGGCAAGTTGAGGTATAGCCTAATAACAAAATGAGACCGCGAGACCGGCAAAAGCCTACAATCTGGCTGTAAGCAGCGCACCATTGGCTCCTGCCACGTTGTCAATAATCTCTGAAATCGCAAGCACAACCGGAAGTTCCCTTTTGCCAGCTAACTCAAAAGAGGCGGCCACGCTTTTTTCAAGCTTGTCTTTTTCCCTCCAGAATTCTGCCACTCCAGCCAAACTAAACTTATAATAGAGCTCGTAAAATTTTCTGACAAAAAAGTTAGTATCAGCCAACAAGTCATTAAGCCACCTCTTCGATGCCGGCTCAGACTCTGCCGTGACAACGCACAAACGCTTGTAGCAGTCACCTACCCTTTCCAGCTGCTCAACCAAGTGATAGTTTGGAGCTACCCTACCAACTACTTTATGGCCAAGGGTATTGAGAGTCCTTCTACAGAAATTCACATGCCTGTTGATATCTTCGTCCAAAGACGCCACTGCCAAAATCTTGGCATAGTCGCCAGAAGCAACAGCTTTGTAGCACTCCTCCCCAAACTCGACTAACAGAAGAAACACCCTCCTGATGAGCGTATCAAACTCTTCATATTTAGGCTGAGAAACGTTTTTGGCAGCCACCGCCTGCTTCGTTTTGCTTACAACCTCAAACCCCACGAAGGAATCCCTAATGGTATTCCGAATTGTTTCAAGCTCTTTCGGGCTTCCAAACGTTATCTCTATCTCATCATACCCTGCCTTGTACAAAGCCCCAAGAATCCTCTTCGTAACAGGCTCTGTGCCAGAAACATCCACGCTCACCTTTCCTGGAACAGCTTCGGATTTGGGGTAAAGAACCAGCCTTGGCCCCTGCTCTTCTGCCTCAAGCTCATCGCCCTTCTTCAGCTTGTGCTGCCTTGTCCAGGCACTTGGGAGGGAGACTACAAGCGTATCCTCTCCAAGCTGGATTATCTTTCTGGGCGTAGCCACCTTGCCAATAGCTATCGCTGTGGCTGCTTTTAAATGTTTTTCAACAGCAACGGAAAACAATAAAAACAGGAGGGCAAGCAGTGCAATTTTGAATGTTGCTGAGGTGACTTTTATGGCAAAGGATAATGATGACGGCGAAATTGAGAGCAGCGAACCAGAGCCAGAGGAAGAGGACGACATTTACGAGGAAAAGGAGCGC
>CAZBFZ010000001.1:0-18671 GCA_964491245.1 uncultured Methanosarcinales archaeon | reverse complement strand
TTGCGATAGCGTTTGGCTACGATAACATAAAGGACGAGCCGCTAAAAAGCTACACTATAGGAATGCCTCTTGCTGCAGTGCAAAAGATAAACAAGCTCAGGAAAGCTGTAGTTGCAATGGGCTTCCAGGAAATATTCAGCCACATACTCACAGACAAAAACACCCTGATTGGAGGTTCAACTGGCACCGTGGAACTGGAGAACTGCATGTCGGAAACTTATTCTGCAGTCAGGAACTCGCTGCTGCCGCAGTTGCTTGACGTGCTTTCAAAGAACAAGCACGCCGATTACCCACAGAAGATATTCGAGGAAGGCATAGTTGCATATGTTGATGGAAGCAATGTCGCTGAGTCCCATTCCATAGCGCTGGCTTCTGCGTACTCAGCAGCCAATTTCACCGAGATGAAGCAATACCTGTCAGCAATGCTTACACAGCTCGGTAAAAGCTTCACAATCCGTGCAGCAGAGCACCCGGCGTTCCTGAAAGGCAGGGCAGGAACAATTATGATTGGAAAAACCCCAATCGGCAGCAGCCGATTGGGCTCAGTCGCCGGAAAGGCGGCTTGGGAAGCCATTGGCGTAATAGGGGAAATAAGCCCAGCAGTCCTTTCGAAATGGGGAATTGAAATGCCAGCTGTTGCAGCAGAAATTAACATGGATTTTTTACTTAAGCCTTAGCATTCGCTTTCTTTTCTTTTTTTGCAGCCGCTTTATTCTCTGCAGAAGTTGAAGCGGGCTTAGCTTTCGGCTTCATTGCTCTTTTTTCCTTAACAACAACATCCACGCCAACCTCCTTCAGGGCAGCGACTACCTCTTCATGCGAAGCGCCGCTTGCTATTGGCAGCTTGTGCTGCAGCGGCTCGAGATGGCTGATGTTGTACCGTTTCCTCTTTACCTGGCCATCAGCAACCACAAAGTTATCATCCGCAGTTTCAACTATGACACAGCTCTTCCCGGCGCCCCTACCGGCGACCTTGACGCACAACCTGCCGACTTCCATCATTTTTATCACCACTCACCTAATTATGCTCTTGCCGCAGCCCTGAAGCGGCTCCTTGCGCATGCTGAGCAGTAAAACCCGCCGAAAGGCCTGCTCGGCCTTTTCTTAGTTCTTGCGGTGCCGCCTTCACGCGCCATGCCATGAAGGGAACATCCGCAGCCCGCGCATAACTTTGTGTTTTTCATGCTTATCAAGCCCTCTCAGTAGACCTTGAGCCACTTCCTCGCAAGCATTGAAGCGGCAAGCGAGAATATGATGTAGGCTGCAAGCCAGCCAGGGTGCCATCCCAAAAGCGTGAAGCTTCCGAATGGCTGCAGAGGCTTCAGGTCTACAGTTATTCTTTCAATATCGCTGCCTTTCTTTATCCCTTTGCCTTTTGCAAGCACAGGGTTTTCGTACCTGAATTTTTCCGTAACGAGGACAGCCAATGCGTAAGTTTCGTTTCCAAAGCTGTACGTAAGCTTATGCGATCCCTCTTCCCCTCCTTTCAAGCGCCAGGTTACTGTGCTGCCTTTGGCATCCTGCGTTGCGGCTGACAATATTTCCAAGCCAGGGCTTGCAGAGAGGGTGGTGTTGCTTCCGGCTGCCGGGCCTGGCTTTGCAAAATTAACTGTAGCGGTAAACTCCTCTCCTGGCTTAATAGGCTCGTACGCCAGGTTTGCGCTCATCCAGCCGAAAAGAAGGAAAAGCGGGACAAGGGTTATTAGCATGGACTTTGTTGACGAGCTGAACTGCTGCATCGACCTTTTCATCATCTCCTTCTGGAGCTGCGCAGCCCTGCCAGGCTCCTTGGATGAGCGAGCTTCAGCCTGCATCCTCTTGACGTCATCCTTTATTTCCCTAAGCAGCTTCTGGTTGGTGGTGTACTTGTAGATGACTGTTGTTACAAAAGAAACTCCCACCGAAATCGCCAGTATGGCAACAGCAGGCGGCAAATTCAACACAAAGTCCATGAAATCAAGCAAAGCCATTTTCTTTCTCCAATTTTTCCTCTTCGTGCTACTGGCTACTGTATGAATTTCCTGAGCATCGGGTTCATGTCAACAGCGTGCTGCTGGGCGATTTCTTCGTAAAGCTTGTACACTATCATTACAGTAAGCAGCAGCCCTGTTCCTGAAGTAAGCGCGCCCATGATGTCTGCAAAGGCAGCAAGAAAGCCAACCGTTATGGCCCCCATTACTGTAAGCGCAGGAATGTACCTGTCCAGCAGGCTCTCAACCACCCTCTCATCCCTCCTGAAGCCAGGAATCTGCAAGCCAGAAGACATTATCTGCTTTGCCTGGCTTCTCGCGTCCTGGCCTGCCGTCTTCACCCAGAACAGCGAGAACAGTATTGCGCCCCCAATCATTATGAGCGTGTAAACTACAATCCTGGGGATTACATCTGCGAAGTTCAGGCTGGCTGTGGCCAAATTGTTAACAAGGTTTACAGGGTTTATCAGCGATACGAATCCGGTTGACTGTCCTGCCGGGTTGAAAGTGCCCAGAAACGTGAACCCCTTGCTCTGGAGAAGCCTTGCCCAAAGCTGGATGTTTGCCAGCAAGGCAGCAGTCAGTATTACAGGGATGTTGCTAGTGTAAATAAATGCCAAAGGCCACCTTATGCCATGGCCGCGAATCCTTCCGAATGACAGCGGCAGCTCAACCTTCATTGACTGGGCGTAAACAGCTATGATGAACACAAGAAGAGTTGTTCCGATAACGAGCAGGTTTGACAAAACCTGCCTGAAGTCGCCCTGCACGAAAAAGTAAAAAATGGCCAGGATAGCTCCGACGGGCGCTTCTCCTGTAGCGAAGGCGAGGCTGCCTGTGGAGTTAAGCGGGCTTAAAAGCCTGATAACTATTTCCTTCGAAACACCCGCCGCTATGAACAGGCTGACGCCAGAGCCAAAGCCCCACTTGCTGACAACCTCATCCATGAACAGGATTAGAAACCCCCCTATTATGAGCTGCACGACAAGCAGCATGTTGCTGCCATCAGCGCCAGGAGCAAGCCCTCCGGTGTAAACGTAAATCATCGCCTCAAAGACGATGAATGCCATGGCCAGGCCCTTCTGGACGCCCTGGAAAAGCCTTTTCCCGTCAGGGGTGGTAAGGTCAAACTTCAGGACTCCAGAGCCGTTAAGCAGCTGCAGCAGGATTGAAGCCGTGACTATAGGGCCAATTCCCAGCGAGATGATTGAGCCAAACTCTGCTCCCAAGATGATTGAAAGAAACTCAAACTGCGAGAGCGAATTTTGGCCCAGGCCGTAAAGGGGTATGAGGCCAAGCGCGAAAAACAGCACAAGCACAACAAATGTCCACTTCAGCTTCTCATTGAACGGCAGCCTGCGCTCTAAAGGCCCGGCAATCTCCGGCAGATTCAGCAAGATGTCCTTGATTCCCATGGCAAAAACCTAATCCCACTCACTTTGTCCTTGGCACTGCAACTGCCTCAGCTTTAGCAACCTTGGCAGATGCGCTTCTCTTTGCAGCAACAACATCCCCGCCTGCTTTCTTCACAGCCTCAACAGCGCGCGAAGATGCGTAATCGGCTGTCACCATTAATTTCCTCGTGACTTTGCCTTTTCCAAGAAGCTTGTCAAATCCCAAATCGGCTATGTTAATAACGAAAGAGCCGTTTTGCTGCTTTGCAGCATCAAGCTTCACGAGCTTTTCAATGTTCTGGTCGAGGAATTCGACGTTGACGGCCTTATGATGAACTGCCCCCTTGTGGGTGAAGCCGTGCTTGCCAAAGTATTCCCCCTGCCAGATTGAAGGCTTTTTCGTATCAGCCCTCTTTCCAGTTCCGGCCACGCCTTTACCTCCCCGGTTGCCTGAGCCGCGATGCTTCTTCTTACTTCCCCAGCCGTGGGTGTGGCTCCCGCGAAACTTCACATCCTTCTTCCTCCTGTTAACAGTCATAATGCATCACACAAAAATCATATCATCTTCCTAAGCAGCTCATTAATGTTGTCCTTCCTATCGCCAAGAGAGCCGGAGTTGGTAAATGACGCCTTGATGCCCCTCTTTCCAAGCCCTCCCTTTGCAGGGCTTAACCTGAAGTATGGCTTGTAGTCCTTTCCGTTCAAGGTGATAAAGCGCTTTCTATTAGTCGCAGCCTCGCCGCGCTTCTCCAAAAGCAGCTTCAAAGTATCAATGTTAATGTTGCCCCAGGTTATGTAGTCCTTTGCCTTCTTCAGCATTCCAACATAGTCCGGGCTGTCAGGCACAATCGCACAGTGGTTCACATGCCTGATGTTAAGCATGTCAAGCGTTGCCGCAACATCACCCCGTAAGCCAGTCCTGCCTCTGAGCCGGATCACCGCAATTTGCTTTTGCTGCTTTTCCATATTAGCCACTTTCACTTTATTATCCAGCCAGCTAAGTCCTGACGCCTTCCACTATGCCCAGGCTCTCAGTATTCTCTGCCTGGAGCTTCCTTTCGCCAAGGCCCTTCAGGGCTTCAAAACAAGCTGATGCCAGGTTAATTGTTGTCCTGGTCTGGCCGAAGGTCTTGCTCCACACGTCATTGATGCCTGCGAGCGCAAGTATCTTCCTGCACTCCTCAGCCACTCTCAAGCCGCTGCCCTTAGGTGCAGGCATGAGCTTAATAACAACAGAGCTGCACTTCCCAGAAACATTATACGGGATTGTATGCGGAGTTCGGCAGCCGCACTGCCAGCTTCCGCAGCCCCTTCTTATCTTGATTATGTTAAGCTTGGCACTCCTCAGAGCTTTCTCCCTTGACAGCACAGTTTCCTTGGACTTACCATACCCAATTCCTATGTAGCCGTTCCTGTTGCCAACCACGACCATTGTCGCAAAGCTCGGTTTGTTGCCCTCTGCGGTCTTTTTCTGGGTTTGCTTGAACGCCCTTCTCTGGCCCCCCCCGAACTTGCCCTTTGACTGGCCAATCATGAGAAGGTCGGAGCTCAAGTCGCCCAACAGGAAGTCAACTATCTCCTGCTCCATAATCCTCTGGCCCGAGTTGAGTATCTCGTCAATTGAGGTTAGCTCCCCGCTCTTCACCCTCCTTCCGAGCACTGTCTTCGGTTTCCAGATTTCCAGGCTTGCCCTTTTAATCTCGGCCTGCCTCAGCTTTTCTTCCTCTGACATCACTATAGGCTTGTTGAACTTGAATTTCTCCCTTCTTTTCATCCTGTTCCTGGACCTTTCCATTGCCATTTTTCTCACTCGTTCAGTTATTTTTGTTAGCGTTCTTAGCTGCAGCCTTGGCCGTTGCGGCATTCCACCGCCCGCCTGAGATCGCAGCCCTGACTTTCTCAAAATCCTCTGTTATCTTAATAAGCGCTGCGCCGCCTGCCTTTGCAGATTTTGCGTAGGCAGCTATCTTTGCTCCGCTGATGGCATCGCTGCTTGGCACAACATCCTGCGATAGCTCAAAGTTGAGGCCTGCGTCCTTTGCTCCTTTAAGGGCTGCAAAAATCTTCCCGCCCTTCGTGACGCTCTGCAACCCGATGTCAGGAGTTACCTCACTTATTTTCGCAGCCAAAGCCATCTTGCCCAAAAGCATCCCTGCCAGATAAGCCGCTGGTATATTCTTACCGCTGTGCCCCCAGCCAAGCTTTTTCAGAGTGTCAGATGACGCCGCAATAATCACCTTGTCTCCTCCGGCGTCAAAATTCACCACCTGCATGATAATCCTCGAAAGCGTCTTCCTCACCACCAGCCGAGGCCTGTTTGACTTCAGCAGTGAAAGCCTCCTGCGGTAGTTTGTCCTTCCGGACAGCTTCCTTGCAAACTGGACAGCAATGGTGCTTTTCATTTTCCACCGCCAACATTCTTCAAAATTCCCCGTTCGGTCAGGAAAAGCTCAAGATGGCGCTTGCTCCTGAAAAACCCACCCTTTATTTTCTTGTAAACCTCAACAAACTGCGCCTTGTCCACAACGTTGCCTGTTCTCAAGGCCTGAAGGTAGCTTCTCTGCAGCCTCACCCTGTTAACCCAAGCTGTTTTCCTGACTGTCCTCGCTCCGGCGGCGCCTTTTCTGCTGCCGTGGCCCTTCCTCTTGTCCTTGCTTTTCTGCCCGTGCGAAAACCTAATCCTGCTCCTGGATATGCCCCGTGCTGGAAGCTTCCTTATCGCACCCTGCTCAATAAGAGCCCTCAGGTCGGTCTTGGTTATCGCCTCCTTTACCTCGGCAAGCCTCTCAGTATCAAAGACTACGCGCTTCGCTGAGCATCCCAAAATTCCAGCTGCCAGCCTTTTCTGCACTCCAAGCATCATTTTTATCACTTCGCCTTTGTAATAAGGATTTTATCCTTTTCAGCCTTTTCTGCTTTTTTCTTTGCCTCTTCGTCAACCTTGCTTTCTATGTCACCAGTGGATGCTGCGGCTGTTGTCGCTGGCGTAGGTGTAGGCTGCCGCTTTTTCGCTTCACCCTTAATCTTCCTCTTCTGAAGCAGCCCAAGCCTTCGGGTTTTCCTCGCCGCCATGCTTTCGCCCAGGCGCTTTGCCAGCTCTTCAGCGTTTAAGTTCAGAAGCTTCAGCTTTCGCCCGGCTGCGGCCTTTGCTATCTGGGCCTTTTTCCTAATGCTTACGGTTGCCGAGATTATTACGCCCTCGTCATCCTTGACTTTTCCCAAGTCTGAAACATTCCTGACAACAACAGGAAAAAGCCCTTCAACTGTTGCCCCCCTTACCGCAGCCGGAGAGCCGTATCCTGGCTCAATGTACTTAGGGTTGCCCTTTCTCCTTTCCCTCATCTTGGACTGAAGCCCCTTGGGCCTTTTCCACCTTCCAGGCCACCTTTTCTTGGGGTCGTTGGAGTTCTGAATCTGAAAGTTTGGCTTCCTGCCCTTTACGGCCTTCCTCACTTCAAGCAGTTTTGAGTCTATCATTTCCGTTTTTGGATTGAACCTTTTCTCAAAAGGGTCACTTGACCTCCTTGCCATCCTTTACTGTAATGTAAATCCCGTCTGCGAAGACCCTGGTGTCGTAATTTGAGCGTTTTGTAAGCTGCTCTACCGAAGCTGCAGCCCGCCCGACAGATTCCTTGCTGGCAGACTCCATGATAACATCAGCCCCTTCCACCTTCGCTTTCACACCTTCCGGCAGCTCAAGCTCCCTCGGGGTCTTTTCCCCAAGGAAATTCTTGACAACGAACTTCCTGCCTGAAACTGTTGCAGTGATTGGGAAATGGGTGAAACAAATCTTAAGCTTGTAAACGTGGCCTTCGGTAACTCCCCTTACCATGTTAACGATGTGAGCCCTTACGCTTCCTGCCATTTTCTTCTCGCGCTTGCTGCCCCTGGCGGAAGCGATAACCACCTTGCCGCTTTCCACAGACACTGCCACGTTCGATCCACTGATTTCCCGCGAGGCCTCGCCATTCGGGCCTTTCAGAGCCAAGACCCTGCCGCTTACGGATGCAGTCACCCCATCAGGCAGCGCTATCTCATCAATTAAGCTTCCCCTTCCAATCTCCTTCAATTCGCCCTTTGACATTTTAGTTAATCAAACAGTTAATAACAGTACGCGAGCAGCTTTCCGCCAAAACCCTTCGCCTTAGCCTCTGTGTGGGTCATGACGCCTTTCGGCGTTGAGACTATCAGCACGCCGAAGTCCTTGGCAGGAAGGAACCTTTTCTCATACTTCTCATAGCTTCCTGTCGTGACCGAAAACCTCGGCTTTATAGCCCCGCACTTGTTCACAGCCCCTATCAAGTTTATCTCTATAATATTGCCCCTTCCATCTTCAACGACCGCATAGCTGCCTATGTAGCGCTTCGCGTTCAGTATATCGAGCACCTTGCCAATCAGCTTCGAAGCCGGCTTTATCAAGCACTGCCTCATTCCCTTTTGCTCGGCATTGCTTATCACTGCCAGCACATTCGCCAACGGGTCGTTCAGCATTTTTTCACCGCTCCCTTAACTGTACTTCTTGAATCCTATGCTTGTCGCGATATCCCTAAAGCACTTCCTACAAAGGTTCAGCCCGTACTTCTCAATGAAGCCTCTGGTGTTGCCGCACCTAAGGCACTGCTTTATTCCTTTCCCGAATTTCCTGTCCTTGGGCTTGTTGAACTTCAGGTATTTCTGCAAGATAACGGGCTTTGCCTTCAGCTGCGTGAACATCTTCCTGTAGCTGCTTACAGTCATTCTGAAACCACCTTTACTCCGAATTTTTCCTTCATGAACTCCATAGCTTCCTGCTTGCTCACCCTGTGCCTTGCCGGAATTTTTCTCTTCATGACCTTTCTTCGCTTTATCCTGAAGCCGGGGCGCTCAAGGGTGATGCACACTTCAAGCCCCATTATTCCTATTGCCGGGTCGTAGTTAACTCCCGGAATGTCTATGTATTCAGGAATGCCAAAGGACACGTTGCCTTCGTCATCAAACTGGCTTCCGACGAGCTTGTTATCCCTTGACTGGATCAGTCTCCGGAGCAGCTCAATCGAGGCAGACTTCCGTAGTGTGAGCTTGCACCCTATTGGAAGGCCGGGCCTCAGGCCCCAGTTGGGTATTCTTTTGTTTGTAAAAGTCTTCACAGGAGCTATTCCTGCAATAGCCTTCAGCAGCTTCACACCCTTCTCAAGCTTCTCAGTGCTCTTTCCCGCACCGATATTCAGGGTCACCTTTGTAACCCTAAGCTGGCGCATTACGTTCTCCTTCCTGTTATGTCCAGCCACAATTTCCTGCTGCTGCATTGCCTTTGCCGCTGCCATTTTACCAATCACCGAAAATCATCGCCAACTAAACTGAAGCCAGCGATTTTATCACAGGCTTGTCCTTGCCAACTACAAAAACAAACCTTTTCGCTGCCTCAACAACGCCATCGCCAATCTTGATAGTGACTCTGTCTCCGCTGATGTCTTCCACAACGCCAGTTCGGCCAACATTGCTTCCGCCAATGAGGTAGGCGTGGCATCCGCTTTCAAGCTTGATGTGCTGGGTAACCTCGCCCTTTGGAAGCGCAAGCACAACCGTATCCCCTGTTGAGTGAGCGGCTGCGCCAAGCAGGCTATGGCCGTCGTGCAGCGAGAGCTGAACCCTACCCTTCCTGACCGTCCTTTTGCCTGTTACCTTGCCAAGCTTCACCGAAGCCTCTGTTTCTGTTACTGGAACAAGCCTCAACACGCTGTTCTTGTCGAGCAGCACCCTGTAAGACTTGCCAGTGTCCTTTATCGCCAAAACGTCCATCAGGCCAACCATGAACTTCTCATCCTTGCGCCTTACGCCGTTCACGGTTATTTCGCAGCTGTTGAGCACGCGCTTCCCTTCCTTTCTCGTGCTGACGAGCTTCAGCACGTCCTTGAGCACTGTGATGAGGGGCATTCCCATTGCCATGCTGAAGCTGCCCTTCGGCCTGGCTATGAACTTCCCCCCCTTCCTGTCGACCATCCATGTTGGAGGAGCTGCAATCCTCTTCAAGTGTTTCCTAGCCATTCACCATCAACCCTTGCTCCCCTTTCTCGCCAACGAAGCAGCGCGCTTCTTGTCCTCAACACTTATCTCAGTAAGCATTAGGCGCGAAGCGCGGAGCGGGGAAAACGATTTTGTGCCGTCCTTCCTGATGCGCTCAGCGCCGTCAACATGCACTGTCTGGTTCTTCACGTCAACGCTGCCAACCTTGCCAGTCATCCCCCTGAACTCGCCCCTCATAATCTTCACAGTGTCCCCTTCCCTAACGGTCAGGTTCCTTCTGCCGTACCTTGCTTTCAAGTCAGGGGCAAGAGGGGCAGCGAGCAGATTCCTCTTGGCGTGAAGAGGCGAGTTTGCCCTGTATTTCCTCTGCTTTGACGCCCTGCTGCTCGATTTCCACGCCACTGAAAAAAGCTTCATTTTTCAACAGTCACCATTAATAATTAAACTATTATCGTTGCAAGCTTCGAAACCATGGGCCAGCGCTCGGCAACCTCCCTCGGTATTGCGCCCTTGATGAGCGTGCCTTTTGGGCTGCCGCTGTCGTCCTTCAGCACAACAGCAGCGTTGTCCTCAAACTTAATCCGCTCGCCCGACTGCCTCCTGAACTCCTTGCGCTGCCTGACAATCACCGCAAAAACAACCTGCTTCCTCATTTCCGGAGTGCCTCTCCTCACAGACGCCATCACCATGTCCCCGACTCCGCCTGAAGGCTTTCTCCCCGCCACAGTCTTCGCGCCGAAAAAAGAGATTACCCTGAGCACTTTGGCTCCGGAGTTATCGCACGTTTCCACATAGCTGCCGTGGTTCAATCCCTTTGTTATCCTTGACTTCATCGGCTGCATCTTTCACACCCACACCATCAATACTTCCTGACTATGACGAAATGCTTGGTCCTGCTTAGAGGCCTGCACTCTACGACTTCCACCTTGTCCCCTTCCTTAGCTGATATGCACTCTGGATTGTGAGCCTTCAGCTTTGACCTTTTCCTCTCATACCTGTCATACTTCTTCAGGACGGCCATGCGCTCAATTATTATGTTGGCAGTCCTCCTCATCCTGGCAGATGACACTGTGCCGGTCAGGCGCCTGCCATGCAGCCTGAGCCTGCCATGGAATGGGCAGTTGCCGTCTGCGCACGGCGCATCAGGCTTAGAAAAGCCCATCCCTGTCACGCCTGCACCAGCTTCCTTTCCTTCCTTAGCTGAAACTGCCTGCTTTGCTTTCCTTGCCACGTTCCCACCTTGTCAAAACTGTTTCGTCACCGGACTTCTATAGTGTTGGGCGCGAAACCCATCCTTATCAGCGACTGCTTGGTCTTTTGCCTGTGGTCGCCCTGAAGCTCAATCCTTCCCTCCTTTACGGTTCCGCCGCAGGCGAGGTCTGACTTGAGCGTCTTCGCAACGTCCTTAAGGTCTATCGATTTTGCTTCCAAGCCCTCCACTATGGTGCTGAACTTGTCAAACTTTTTCTTGATGAGGTAAATGCGTATGCGCTGGCTTTCCTTCGCTATCGTCTCGCACACGCATATAGGCTTAGGCAGTCCGCACTTCGGGCATGTTTCTGTCATGCTTTTGGATTCAGCCTCCTCTCGTTCAATATTGTAAGTATCCTTGCAATCATGCGCTTGCCCTTGCGAATAGCTCCAGGGTTCTTCGGAATAGTACCAATCGCAACTTGGGCGTTGTACTTCATCAGCTCCTTCCTGAGCTCGACTATGCGCGATTTCAGCGCATCCTCACTCAGCGTCCTAATTTCCTTTACCGGCTTCATCTTTAATCTCTAGTTCTTTCTCTTCTTTAGCCTCTACCTTGCCAGCAGGCTCTTCTCTTTCCGCTGCCGCAGCAACACCAGCTGCCTCTTCCCCTTTGGATACCCTAGTCGGCTGCCTGCCGCCTTGCGTGCCTTGCACGACTTGGGTTTCCGCCTTCTTTGCCCTTGGCTTTGCTGCCGCCTTTCGCTTCTTTGGAGCAGCCTTGGTTTCCTTCCCTGCCGCTTCCTTTGCAACAGCAACTTCCCCACCTGCAGCTGTTTCAGCAGCAGCGGTTGCAGCTTGCGGCGATTCCCCGCTTACAGCTTCTGCACCCACCTCAATAGCCGGGCTTACAGCTGCCGGCTTTTCTTCCTCGGCAAACTTTATCTCATCGGGCATGGTAATCCCAGAAGGCATTATCCTGACCTGAATGCCTATGATGCCTGGCTTAAGCAGCGCAGCGTGTATTGTCGTGTTAACATAAGTCATGGCGGCATCCCCGCACTTTCTCAAATAACCACCTGCAACTCTCCAGCTCTTTGCCCTAGCTCCCGGGAGCTTTCCAGACAGCCTGATTTCAACACCAATCGCGCCTGAAGCCAAGACATCCTCAGCTGCCTTGTGCATGATGCCCTTAAAGCGGTTCGAGCCAAACCTTTCAAGGTCCGAAGCAATCTTCTCCGCAACAATCCTCGAGTCAAGGTTCGGATTGCTTACCTCTGCAATCTCGACTTGCGGGTTCTCAAGCCCGAATTTCTTCTTCAAAACCTCAGTTAGCTTTGATATGGTCTGGCCCTTCCTGCCTACAATGAGGCCTGGCCTGGAAGTGTAGATTACGACCTTCGCCCCCAGCGGAGTGCGCTGCAGCTTCGTGTGGCTGTGGCCTGCGTTCTTCAGGGTCTCGGACACAAACTCCTGTATCTGAAACTCCTTCTTCTTCTGCTCCACAAACTCGCGCTCAATCATTTTTGCTTCACTTCCTTCGCTGCAGCTTTCACTTCGGTCTTTATCGCTTTACTCTTTACCACTGCAGCTGTTGGTGATTCTGTGACGACAATCTCAACGTGAGTGCGCTTCATCCTTCTCCTTCGCTGCCTGCCGAAGTGCCAAGATAAAGCGCCTTTGTTCGCAAGGATGCTGCTCACGACGAGCTTTGTTGCGTCAAGGCCCTTGACCCTTGCATTTGCCTCTGCCTGCTTCAGCAGCTTGACAACTTCCGCGCAAGCTTTCTTCGGATACCTGCCAGGACCTATGCCTGGCTTGTGGCCTGTGCCGCCCTTCGCGTATTTCCTGAACGGTATGGCGACCTTCTCTCTCATTACATCCTCAAGCAGCCTAACAGCTGTTGAAAGCTCCCTGCCCCTGACGAATGAGCAAAGCTCAACAGCTTTCTTTGTCGAGATCGGCAGGGCAACTCCCATAGCCTTGGCCATCCTCTTCCCGTCATAAACTGTAGCGTATTTCATTTTCGTTTTTGGATTGAACCCCAAGTCGACTTGCGTCGACTGGGCCCAGTCGGCTGCTGCCGACTTGGGCTTTTCGCAAAAGGGTCACTTCACCGACATTGCGGCGCTGGACTTGGTTGCACCAATTCCAGGAGCGTGGTGAACTACCTTCTTCCTCGTCTGCACGAACTCCCCAAGATAATGGCCGAGCATCTCTGCAGTTATGGCAACCGGAATGAACTCGTGGCCGTTGTAAACCTTCATGTTCCTCCCCACCATTTCAGGAAGGATTATCATGCCCCTCACATGGGTTTTTGCATTTGGTTTTGATTTGATGTCCTCAAGCAGGGCCTTGTTCTCCTCGCTCAGCCCATTCTGCAAAGTTCTTCGCTGCCTTGAAGGCAAAAGCATTGCGAACTCTTTCACGCTCATCTTCTTAAGCTCCTCAATGCCCTTCCCCCGGTAATTGAATTCCTTCCTTGCCATCTTGTTACACCACGCTACATTTACCGCTGCCTTCTCCCTGTTCTCCTCGGCCTGAGGTGCCCAACCTTTGCACCGGCTGAAGCGAACCTCTTCGCAATCGTTGGCTTGTTCTTCTTCGAGCTTCTCGAGCCGCCATGAGGGTGGGCAACGGCATTCATTGCCTGGCCCTTGACCTGAGGCCAGAACTTGTTCCTGGCCATCTTCCTGAACATGTTGGCGCTTGCCTTCAGCAGCGGCTTCTCTGTCCTTCCAGAGCCGGCAACCAGGCCTACGGTTGCCCGGCACAACGGATTGAACGCCCTTTGCTTTTTCGACGGCAAAAGCACGGCAACCTCCCTATCGGACTTCGCAACTATCTTCGCAGACAGGCCTGTGGAGCGGACAAACTTGCCTCCATCACCTGGAGAACTTTCAATGTTGTACACGAGCGTTCCTTCAGGAATCTGGGAAAGCGGCAAAGTGTTTCCTCTGGCAATCCCTGCAGCAAACCCTGCCTCAACCTCATCCCCTACCCTCACCCCTTCAGGAGCAATCTGCAGCGCTTCCCGATTATCATCATACCTTATCCTGGCTATCGGCGCATAGTGGCCTGAGCTGTGCTCGAGCGAAACGATAGTTCCGGTGACCTTGCCGCTCCTCTCAGCATCAGTGTATGCCCTGTGTTTCACATCGCCGATGTAGCGGAAGCTTGGAGCCCTGAACCTTATGGTTCCTTTTCCCCTTCGCTGCTGAATCAGATTTTTTCCCATTCTGCATCAACCTTAAACCATTCCGAGCTGCGTTGCAACATCAATCGCAGGATGCTCCTTGCCGAACTTGACATAAGCTCTCTTCTTGCCTGCGAATATGTACGTGTTAACGCCAATGACCTTTACCTTGAAAAGCGACTCTACTGCCTTCTTCACGTCTGACTTTGTTGCCTTCTTGTCAACAACAAAGAGCAGCTTGTTTTCTGCCTCCATGTTCCTCAAAGTTCTCTCGGTGCTTACCGGATACTTGATGACGTCTTGCGAGCCCATTTTGTTTCACGTGAATAGCTTTTCCTTTGCCAGTCTCTCAATGGCGGATGCGGTGAACAAGGTCAGCCTTCCAGGAGCTGTTCCCGGGGCGAGCATGTGCGCGTTAAGCCTGTTGACAACCGCAACGTCAATGCCAGTTATGTTCCGTGCAGACTTCAAAAGCTTCGAGCCTTCTGCCGAAACAACAATCAAAGGCCCCTTCTTTACAACATACCTTCTTCCCCTGCGCTTTCCCTTGCCAGCCCGCACTGTCCTTTCTGAAACCCTTGCCATCTCGCCTTCAAACCCGAACTTGTTCAGCGCTTTGATAACGTCCTTTGTCTTGCTGAACTCCTCGAGGCTTGCAGCGGCAACAAAAGGGTAGCCATTCGGAACAACATGCCCCCTTCCCTTTACAATGGATGGAACCATGGCAGCAGCCAACGCAGACCGTATGGCTTTCCTGTTCTCGTTCTTGTTTATTTTCTTCACCCAAACTTTTTCAGCTTTTGGGGGGTGGGCTTGCCTTCCGCCGACAGTTCCTGGAGCGAGCGCGCCTGTCCAGTTAAACCTTGACCCGGAGCGGCTCATCGTCTTTCTTGGAATCCTTGAAATGCCTATGCCGTAAGCTCCCTTGAAATCCCTTCTTCTCCTGGACAGCTTTGCAGAGTAGCGCTTGCCAGCTTCCGGGTCAGAGCCGTAAGGCTGCCTCGCCTTGCTTTCAATCGACAGGACAGCCCGGGCTATCAGGTCGGGATGGAACTCTTCGGCAAACTGCTGCGGCAACTCAACCTGCCCAACAGTTCCCTTCTCCGCATCAACAACGTTAACTTTCATTCTCTCACTTTCCCTGCTTCGATGATAAGCTCGCGTACTCAATTGTCGGGGCCTGCGCGGGAAGCCTCGTGCTCGGCAGCCTTGAAGGCATCAGCCTGACAAGGCGCTTGGGCTCGCCCTGGACAGAGCCCTTCACAACAATGAAATGTGATTTCAGCTTTCCGTAATGGATTATCCCTCCTTTCATCTGGAACTCCGCAGGGTTCTCCGAAACCTTCACAACCCACTTGTTCCTCTCCTGCCTCGACTGAAAGCCCATCTGGCCTGCGTGAGCAACAGTCCACATCCTTGGACTGGACCAGCCGCCAAGCGAGCCAGGGCCCCTCTTTGTCTTCTCAGCCTTGTGCTGCCTGAGGTGCAAGCCAAACCTCTTGACCGCTCCTTGGAAGCCCTTGCCAACAGTAACCCCGAAAACGTCAACCTGCTGGCCCTCCTTGAGGGCATCCTTCACAGCAACTTCTTTCCCGAGAAGCTGCTGCGCAAACGCAAACCTTTCCGGAACGCTTTTTCCCCCAATTGAAAGCTCAAAAAGCTCAGGCTTGCGCTTCTCAACGCCGGAAAGCCAAGGCTGCGTGTAAACATTCACCCTCACGTCCACAACATTTGTTAAATCAGAAGCCGCTGGCGCTGCAGCATTAGCTGCTTCCTTCTTTGCGACAACAATTTTCCTGCTTAGCTCCTTGCCAACCTTCCCAAAAATCTCCTTCGAAAGTTTCAAGCCGTTTGAAGAATCAGAGTAAAGCCGAACAGAAGCAACCTTAACAGGCGGGCACTCAATAATCGTAACCGGAATGGAAACGACCTCGCCCTTTGTCATCGCGTTAGGCCTGTTGTCAACAACCAAGAGGTGCGTCATGCCTGCCTTGTAACCTGCAAAGCCAGCCAGCCTGCTTTCCTGAGGCACAATTTGATTCCTCACCCTAGGATAAGGCCTTGCAGCCCTCACCCTGGGCCAATACTGCAGGCTACCATGCCTTGGACGTCTGGTTGTTGCCATTGTTAATCACTACATCAGCCAAGAAAAGGAGACTCGTACAGTAATAGTCAGTAATAGCTTCCATCCCTGCAGCAGCAACGCATTCGCCGCCGCCAAAAACGAACCACACAGACAACCTGTACTGAAAAGGTCCCTTTTCAGGCAACAGTCGAGAACTTACGAGTCATTTATAAAGATTATGGTTCTGTGTCAGCGCCTGGCGCCCTTCTTTCCGCCCTTGGCATATACGGAGTACGCGGCTGCAGCCGCAGAGCCCAGGGAAGGCAAAATGAAGGCAACCCCGTAGGCAAGGCTGACGTGAATCGGATTGTGAATGAATCCAATGTGCAGCGCCGCAGCCACCCTGTTGGCAGCTGAGCTCACAACGAAAAGGTTGAGGATTGCCGCAGCCGGAACAAGCAGCCTCGCGAAAAAGTGATGGGTTGGCTCCAGGTTGTCAACGAGGTTTACGAGCCGGTGAGTTACATAGCCAAAGAAAAGCCCAAGCACAGCGACAACCACCAAAACCTTCTGGCTGTTGGTAGACAGCTGAAGGAGAGGTATCACAATGACAGCCAGGGTGTTGAGGACTATGAGGGAAAGGACAATCAGCCAGTAAAGCACCAGGCCTGAGTTCCTGTGCATTGAGTGGCCAAACGGCTCCACTTTTGCAAGCAACAGGGGCTTTTTAACGATGGCAGCCGTTTTTACAACAGCTTTTCTTCTGCGGATTTTCTTTTTGCTGTTGCCACTAGCCTTTCTTTTACCTCTTCCCGCTTTCGGCCTCTTTTTTCTTGCCAATATGACACCTCTTTTTAATACACTACGACTTGCGAATTTAACTCGCAGCTGCAACGCTCAGATGCTTAACTCTCCCCCTCTTCCTCTTCTCCCCCAATGAACTTCTCCGCGTCCTCAACAAACTGCTTCACCTTGAAATACAGCTCCTTGGACTTGTCAATGTCTATCATGAAAACGCCCTCGTCAGTAGTTGCAGTCATTGTGACATGGCGCCTGTACTCGCTGCTTTTCTTGTACTCAGCCCTGCCTATCTTCCTAAGCTGGGTGTAAAGGGCAATAATCTCGGCAAACTGGCTGCCGTAAGCCTTTTTCAGCGCATTGCTCTTGAGCCCTGCATTCGTGGGCTTCTCGGAGATGAGCCTGTCCTCGACAGCCTTGTCAAGAAGCCGGTCAACAACAAAATCGAGGCAGTTTATCAGCCTCTCAATTAGGTTCTTGATTACATCCACTGTCCTCGTGTACTTCAGGCTGACGTAAATGATGTGGTCAGCGCGCTTTAGCTCTTCCCGGGCCTCTTCCAAAAATACCTTCATACCTTGACACAACCCCTTCAACATCAGCCAGCATTCGCTTCAAAACGCCAACGTAAGACTTAAGCCCGGCAACAGTGATTTTCCTTATGCGGTAGCTGTCAGAGCAGATGACAAGTCCGTCTTTTCTTGAAAACTCCACCGAGCTTGCCTTGTGCTCATCAAGCAACGCCCTAAGGTCATCAGTTGCGGCAGTATACTCCTTGCTTAGGCCGTAATACGGCATGCACCTGGCTCTGAACCAGTAAAGCATTGAATCGTACTCATCCCTGAAATGAGGTATTCTCTTGAAAGCTTCATCATAATGCAGCAGCGAGACCATAAGGCTTTTCGCTGCGCCAAAAAGGTTATCGGCAGCGGTCAGCAGCAGCCTGTTATCCTTCACAAGCGGATAAGTGATTGAAACCAGGTGGTCGGCCGTCATCAGCTTGCGCTTTCCCTCTGACAGCTCCTGCTGGAACCTTTCCATGGCGCTGGTGTGGCTGCTTAGTTATTTAATTATTCCTCTTTTACCCGCCTTTCTTCGCTAATGAACAGTATGGCTGCTGCAAGGTCGCCATTCACCTTGGCAAGCGCTGCCTTCGCTTCGGCCTCTGATTTGCCTGTCTGTTCAACTACTGTCTTGACGTCCTCATCGTTAAACAGCGGCTGCTGCAGCTGTGATGGCTGCTGCCGCGGCCGTTCAGAATGCTCGCCAGCAATCTGGAACGTCTCCTGGCCCATCATGCTCACTTTCGTAACAGAAGGGTTGGCTATCACTATCTCGCTGCCCCCGCCCTTCAGCCTGATGACGACTTCTTCAGCGTCAACCTCGCGCTGCTGCACGCCTAGCTTCCTCATCGCAGCCTCCATTGAGCGCTTGTCCATACCTGGGAACATAGAAGAAAAAGATGAGGAAAGGTGTTATTAAATGTTGCTGTTGCGTGACCTTTTTAGGAAACCAAGTCGTGCCATGCACGACTGGTCCCGTCGTCATAGACGACGTGGAAAGGTCAATCAAAAAACTATCAACAACAATCAAAAGCTGCATTCATGCAGTCATCCCGAAGCGAAAATCTTCAGCAGAAGCTCGAAAACTATCACTGTAACAGCGAAGGCAACAACATGAATCGGCTTCATCCGAATCTTGCTCTTGTACTCGTCAAAATACCTCACCAGGCCGCCCTGGCTTGAAGGCATGCTGATGCGCTCGTCTACCATAAGGAACAATGAGAAATGGCTTAGTATAAAAAACTTGCTTTCGCCCCTAAACCTTTACCGTTTTCATCCTTTTCAGGCGTGAGAAGTTCTCTCTTTCCATTTCTTCAAGCCTGAGGCGGATGTACTTGGCAGTGCCCTCAAGCTGAGGGATTGTGATAAGTTCCAGGGCGTTGACTTTCCTCTTGGTTTTTTCAATCTCCCTCAACAGTTTTTTTAGGGTCAGTTCAACCTCTGCTGTTGCCACGACCTTTTCAACGACTATTTCATACGCCATTGCCGCCT